>CAMBEV010000307.1 GCA_945865595.1 Nannocystis exedens
GCGCTCGCCGCGTTGTTTCTCATTTCGATGCTCTACAACGGACTGATGGCGGCGCGGCTCGTTCGGCCGGTTCGTTAGCATGCGAGTCGTCATCATCGGGGGTGGCATCATGGGGTGCGCAAGCGCGCTTGCTCTCGCCGAGCGAGGCGTGCACGTCACGGTGCTCGAGCGGGCCATCCCAGGCGCCGAAGCGTCGAGCGCTGCAGCCGGGATTCTTGGGGCCCAGGCGGAATTGCACGAGCCGGGGCCGCTCGTTGACATCTTCATCAAGTCGCGATCGCTCTACCCTGATTGGGTAAGTAAGTTGACCAATGGAAGCGCGCGAAGCGTTGGCTACGTGCGATCGGGCGTCATGCGTCTTGCGCGGACCGAACAGGAGCACGCCACCCTCGCTCGCGTAGCCGAGTGGCAGCGCGCGCTGGGGTTGTCGGTCGAGCACCTCGATCGCCAAGCTGCGCGAGAGGTCGAGCCGTCGCTCAGCGACGCGATTGGTTCGGCGCTTTACTTTCGCGATGACGCCCAGGTGGAGCCCCCGCTCCTCCTTCGCGCGCTTGTGTCGGCGCTTGCCCGCGCGGGTGTCGAAACGCGTTCGGGATCGATGGTCAAGAAAATTGCCGTTTCGGGTGGGCGAGCGACGGGCGTTGAGCTCGACGACGGCGCGCTCTCGGCCGATGCGGTTGTACTCGCCGCAGGCAGCTGGTCAGCGCTCGTGCCTGGTGCCCCAGCCCGTGCGCTCGCGGTGAAGCCCGTGCGTGGTCAGGTGGTGCAGCTCGAGCAACGAAGCTGCGCACTCAAGACGATCGTGATGTCGTCATCGACTTATGTGGTTCCGCGCGGTGACGGCCGCCTGATCTGCGGCGCCACGACGGAGCACGTGGGCTTTCACAAGGACGTCACGGTTGCAGGTCTGTCTTCATTGCTCGAGGGAGCGATGTCTGTGGTGCCATCGCTCGCGTCCGCGTCATTTGTAACTGCGTGGAGCAACTTTCGTCCGTTCGTGGGAACGGCGTTGCCGTTGGTCGGCGCGACGGAAATCCCCGGTCTATTTCTCGCGACCGGCCATCACCGCAACGGGATCTTGCTCGCACCGTGGACAGGCCTCGCGGTGGCTGACGCGATCACGTCGTCAGCCCCGCTCGCCTAACGACCGGTCACTTCGAAAAAAGCTGGCCTGCGATCACGCCAGCACCGGTGCGCGCGGTCACAACCCACTTGGCCGTGATCGGCATCGGAAAGAGTGTTGCCGTCAGCGGCTTCACGCACTGGCCCCGGCCGCCGAGCGACGCCTGATGGCCCGCGCCCTTGTCGCGACCGAGCTCGGGCGACAGACCCGGTACTGGCGTAACGGCGAGCATCACGATGTCGACTTCCTGTACGCCGGCGCCAACCGCGAGAACCGCGTAGCACTTGCCCGGCTGCACTTGAAATTGCGACTCAAGCGTTTGGCCCTGCTGGAAGTTCCCCGCCACGATCGGCCCTTCCTTCTGCATCCCGGGCGCTTCGGTCTGCGCAAACAAGAAGAGCGGGACGGTAGCAGCGGCCGCAAAGTTCGGATCGATGGGCGTCGCACTTCCGCCGCCTGCTGCTGCCGGTGCGCCCGGCATACCGGGCATACCTGGCATCCCAGGTGCGGGTGGTGCGGCAGGTGTAGAGGGCGCGCTCGGCGTTGCGGGAGCGCCCGGCATACCCGGCATACCTGGGAAAGGAAATCCACCCGGAATGGGGAAGGGGAATCCGCCCGGCGCCGTCGCTCCAGGCGCCGGCGCCGTCGCCGGAGGCGCTCCGGGGTAGGGCTGCGTCGGGTACGGCTGCGGCGCGGCTGGCGGATATGGCTGTGCGGGATAGCCAGGTTGCGCGGGCGGGTAGGCGGCCGCGCCCGGCTGGCCCGGGTAGGGCTGTGCGGGATAGCCAGGCTGGCCGGGCTGACCAGGCTGACCAGGCTGACCAGGATAGCCGGCGGTTGCGCCAGGGTACGTTGTGTTTTGCGCGGTTTCCGGCGGTTGGTCCTTGTTGCAGGCGATGGCTGAAGCGCCGAGTGCTACAGCGATCAACGCGACTCCGCCGAGGGTACGACCCGCGTGACCACCATGTTGTTGCGACGCGAATAGAGAACGTTGACCGTGCATATGATTCTTCTCCTGGACGTTAGACCGACACTTGAAGGATCGCGGCAGCGGACCTTCACCCGTTAGACGCGCTTCGAGCATAACCGGTTTTCTCCACAGGTAACGTTCCTCGTCGTGGGGCATTACAGTTTCGAAAGCTTCACTGTGTCGACCTTCCGAAGTGCCGGAAACATCGCCATAAAAAGCGCGGTGCACAGCAACGTGCCGCACGCACCAACCACGGCTGCGCGTCGTGTTCCGAGCCAGTGGGCGGTCAGTCCTGATTCGAACTCACCGAGCTGATTCGACGCACTGATGAACACCGTGTTCACCGCGCTTACGCGGCCCCGCATCGCCATCGGGGTCAGTGCCTGCACGACGAGCCCGCGCACGACCATGCTCACCATGTCGGCCGCCCCCGCGATCGCGAGCGCCACGATCGAGAGCACGAGATTCTTCGAGAGCGCGAACACGAGTGTCGCAAGTCCGAACCCGAACACCGAGGCAAAGAAAATGTGACCCATGTGGTGACGAATGGGGTAACGCGCGATCGCGAAACCCATGATCGCGGCTCCGATTGCCGGTGATGCGCGAAGGAGGCCGTAGCCCGCGCCGCTCGTCAACAAGATGTCTCGTGCGTAAACCGGCAGGAGTGCGACAACGCCGCCGAGCAACACCGCTGCGAGGTCGAGCGAAATCGAACCGAGAATAATTTTGTTGTCGTACACGAAGTGCAGACCCTGCTGCAGGGTCTCCCACACCGAGCCCAGCGCTGCGTTTGCGGCGCGCTGCTTCGGAACGCCGAGCATCGTGAATGCGCCGAGGGCAGAGAGCGTCAGGCTGAGCACGTAAGCGAACAGAGGCCCGAATGCCTCTGTGCAAAGAAGGCCTCCGAGCGCGGGCCCGCCAAGCATCCCAAATTGAGCAAACAAGGTTCCAATTGTCACCGCGCGCGGCAACTCGTCTGCACTTACCAAGCTTGGCAATAGTGCTTGCTGCGCCGGCCCGACGAATGCGCGGATCGCGCCGCTCATCACCAGCACCGCATAAATCGCGGTAACGCTGTCCAACCGCGCGAGCGTCAGCGTGAACAAGATGAGCGCGGTGAGGAACGAACAAACCGCGCCGATGAGCACGATGGCACGCCTGTCGCGCGTGTCGCCTAAGCGGCCGGCAAACGGCGAGAGCAAGAACATGGGCACAAACTCGGCGAGGCCCGCGAGGCCAATCGCAAGCGGCTGCTTCGTGATCGAATAGACGTGCCACGCAATCGCCGTCGACATTGCCTGGCTCGCCATGAAGGTGCAGAGCCTCGTGCACAGCATGCGCACGGCTGGCATGGGCAATGACCACAGCATGCGCTCTGACCGCGGCATCTGTTCGAACTAACCCGACTGTCCAAGGTAAAGCAACTTGAGAATCGGCTGGCCGGCCTGTCGCGCGGTGTCGAGGTTGATTTCGACGTCGAGGTACCAATCGTTGTTTTCGTGATCGTCGACCATCACTTGGCGCACGCGCCACGCATGCTCGCCCTTGTCGATCGTGAAATGTTCGGTACTGCGCGCTTTGGGTGTCGTCAGCAGCGCGTTGTGTTCGGCCCAAAACGGCGCAATCGTTTCGTCAAGGTTGCGTACGGTCCATTCGGTTGACGGTTCAAGCCCCGTCAGGACGCCTTCGTAGTTGCGGAACGAGAGGTAACGCACAAGCGCAAAGGTCGCGTTGCGGACCAGAACGGTGAACGCGCGCTCGTCTTTCGTGATGTCGTTGCGATCGAGCTCTTCGGCGCGCTCAATGCGTGTGGGGGTAACATCGCCCTGTTTAAGGCGTTCCCATTCGTCGATCAGGCTCGAGTCGACCGCTCGAATCATGGCGCCGAAATAGAGTTCGACTTCAAAGACCTCGTCGGTCTTGATGTGCGTCGGAACCGTCTGCGTGAGCGCGCGATAGACCTCCGAAAGGTAGCGAAGCAAAAGGCCCTCGCCACGCTCGAGAGCGTACTCGCGCACGTACTCGGTGAACGAAAGGTACTGCTCGAACATGTCGCGCGCGACCGACTTTGGCCGAATGCTCTCGCGGCTCACCCATGGATGAAGGCGCGTGAACTCGTTGAACGTCGCGTAGATGAACTCTGCGTGCGGCTTCGGGTACTCCACCTTCTCAAGCTCAGCGATGCGCTCGTCGTACTCGACGCCGGCGGCTTTTAGCTGCGCCATCTTCTCGGTCTTGAGCTTGTCGACCTGCCGCATGAGGACGAACTGAGGGTTCTCTAAAATAGACTCGACGAGTGACAATAGGTCGAGCGCGTAGGTCCCACTCTCGCGATCGAGCTTTTCGAGCGTATCGAGGAGGTAGAGCGAGTGCGCGTGGTGAAGCGAGAAGTCTTCCTGCAGTTCAACGTGAAGCGAAATGCCGTACTCGGTCCGCTCGATGATGTTTGCGTCGAGGAGCGATTGATAAAGCGCGAGCGCATGCTTACCGATGAGTCGCTTCTT
>CAMBEV010000308.1 GCA_945865595.1 Nannocystis exedens
GAATAAGGGGGGGCTCGCTCATCGGCACGCCTGCTGAACCACTGAGCGCCTCGAGGCGAAGGGTAAGGTGCTTGACCGTCGCGCCAAGGAGCTCGCCTGCGATCAGCTCGGGCCCAAGCACGCCCTGACGCGAGAGTACGACCATGAGCTTGAGCGAAGAAGGCCTCGCCAATCCGCGAAGGCTCACCGCCATCCACTCACCTGGCAGCGTTCGCGGTTCACTTCCGCTCGGGCCGCTCAGTTGCACGGTGATGTCGGTGAGGGAACCCATCGCGTCGATCCATGCGCCCCTGCTCGCACCCCATGCGACGAGTGTGGTGAGAATTGCATCGGGCAACATTGCGCCATCGTTCAAATCGATCATTTCCGTCATCGAGTCGGCTTCACCTTCGTTTGGGTTTCGTGGCTATCGTACGCCAAGGGCGCGTAGCGTAGTGACAGCAGCGCGCGAAAATCGGGGTTCGGAAAGCCTCGATCGCCGAGCGGAATCGCAGTGCCCGCGCCAAGCATCAGAGAGAAATCACGATGGGCGAACGGGGCGCTGCGAAGTCCCGCGTTCCACTCAGCAGAGGACGCCCCGCCGATGAGTGACGGCAGCACGCGCGCCTCGAGCAACGCCGACAACCGCTCCGCCCTGAGCACGTCGTACCCCACGCCGAGCGCCACAAGCGCTTGTGAACCTACTTGACTATCAAGAAAGTTGGTTGTCGCACGAAGTCGCGCGCCGGCTTCGCCAGCAGCAAACCAACGCTTGCGACGGTATTCAGCGGCTGCCGACAGTGAAAACGTCGCCGTCCTATCGCTCACAAACTGAGACCGCTCTCCCGCCGGGACACTGGCCGAAAAGCGCACCACGCCGCCCCAGTCTCCGCCGGTCCTCTGCTCAGGCAGTTCTCGCTGCACGGGCTTCCACGCCCAAGCAAAGCCGAATCGAGGATCGCCGAGGGCCGTCGGGCGAATGCCGTCACCCGCAGTGACGGAACGCAGGCCTTCTCCGCCTTGGGCAATTGTCACTGGGAAACCTGCGAATAACTCGAGACGGCGCGTGATGCCGAACGCGAACAGCAAGGTCGCGTTGGTCTGGTGGCCAACGACCGCCGACTCTCCGCCGTTAGGCGCAGGCGACGGCGTGCTCACGACGAGGGGCGCATGCTGATAGCTCGTCACGACGCCGAACGCTGCTTCCCCTTGCGCGGTCAGCTCGGCACTGCCGATTCCAAAGAAACGTGACGCGCCTGCGTATGGCCAATAGGTCTCGGCGTTGATGCACGGGTGGACAGCACCGGTACATGGCGTCTGTGCACCCGCAGAGAGAGAGGCCGTTGCCATCGCGAGTGCCGCGCCCAGCGCCCATCGCAAGCCCATCGCGCGATGGTAACACGTGCGGACTTGGGAGGCGTAAGCTCGACGTGATGAAGTTAGTTCTCGGCAGTGGGTCGCCCCGTAGGCGCGAGATTCTCGAAGCCATCGGTATCGCGCACGAGGTGATGGTCGCGCAGGTTGACGAATCGCCCGAGCCAGGCGAGGCACCTCCGCGCTACCTGGAGCGCATTGCCCAAGCGAAGTTCGACGCAGTTGCTGCAAAACTCGATAACGACAGTTACATTTTGGTCGCCGATACAAGTGTGATCATTGACAGTGACATATTGGGGAAACCTGCGAGCGACGACGAGGCGATCGCCATGCTCAAACGGCTCGCGGGTCGCAGCCACGAAGTGTCGACTCGTTTCGTGCTCGGGCGAGGCGTCGAGGCGCTTCACGCCGAAACCGTTCGTACCGAGGTACATTTTCGAGCCCTGGAGGCCGCTGAGATCACTGCGTACGTTCGCACGGGCGAGGGACGCGACAAGGCTGGAAGCTACGCGATTCAAGGGCGCGCGGCCGCGTTCGTCGACTGGATCCGAGGTTCATACAGTGGTGTCGTGGGCCTGCCGGCTGCCGAAGTTTGCCTCGCTTGGCAACGCTTGATGCGAGACGCCGCCAATTGAGCCCTTGCGGCAGTAGCCTCTCCGCAGCATGCTTGCGCTTGTCAACGTTATCTAGATGATCGCTGGCTTCTTCCTTCGGGAAGGGGCGGGAGGAAAGTCCGAGCTCCGAAGAGCATGGTGCCGGGTAACGCCCGGTGGCGGCAACGCCGAGGACAGTGCCACAGAAAAGTAAACCGCCTTGCCTATCTGTGGTTCGCCACAGGTTCACAAGGTAAGGGTGAAAAGGTGGGGTAAGAGCCCACCGCGTCTTCGGTAACGAAGGCGGCACGGCAAACCCCACCAGGAGCAAGACCATGTAGGCAGACAGTGAAGTCGCAAGGCTTCCGAAGAGTGGCTCGCTCGGCGTCTGCGGGTAGGTTGCTAGAGGCGTTCGGTAACGGGCGCACTAGAGGAATGATCATCGCCACCGTTGAGGGCGACCTCGGGGTGGAACAGAACTCGGCTTATCAGAGACGTTGACCAGGGCGCCCGCTTCATGCGGGCGTTTTGCTTCCGAAGAGGCCGGGTTTTGCAACCGAAACGGACTCGTGCTTCAACGTCTGCAGTGTTTCGTCACACGCTCGGCCCCCTGGAAACAATATCGCGACGAAGCCTCCTGGTCGGGGGTTCCGCGATCGCGGCGTTTTGGCTGACGAATTCGTTTGCGCGTGATGCGAGTGGTGCGTCGAGCCCTCCTGGTGCGTCGAGCTATCCCAAGGTCGTCGAAGTCGAAAAGCACGCAAAGGGGACGACCCTCACGCTCGCGCTCGATCACGCGCCGTTTCCGCACCAAGATACGGGCTTCAAAGATTCGACGGTGATGGTGTTTGTTCCGAGCACCTTCCGCGATGACGGCACGCTCGACTTCATCGTTCACTTCCATGGGCACGGGGCCAAGGCGAAGAAGGCGATCTCGGATCATCAGCTTCGTGGACAACTTTACGAGAGCCGACGCAAGGCGATCTTGGTGTTGCCCCAAGGGCAAGACAACGCTTGGGGAAAGCTCGAAGAGAAAGGTGGCCTTGCCGCACTTCTCGCTGAGGTGAGGCAAGTTCTGCAGTCGAAGAAGGTTCGGGCACGCATGGGCAGGCACGCCGTGAACGCGCGCTCACGCTTTGGCAGCGTCGTGCTGTCAGGGCACTCAGGGGGATACCTGCCTGTCGCCCGATGCATCAAGCCGCTTGACGGTCGTCCGACCGGAGGCGTCGACGTTCGCGAAGTGTGGCTATTCGATGCATTGTATAACGACTTTGACGTGTTCCGTGATTGGGTGCTCGCTCGAAAGAAGACGAAGAAGTCAAAGGGTCATCGCCTGATGAGCCTGTATACGTCCGGCACGACGATGAGTCTCAGTCACCAGCTGCGTGATGAGCTCGAAGAGAAAGCGATCGAGTGCGCGACCGACGAACCTGAGGGCAGCATCAGCCGCGAGGAATTCGGATCCGCGCAAGCGCTGTTCATTCAAACGACTCTCTCGCACCACGGATGCACCGCGCAGAACAACTTGTTCCGCGATCTCTCGGTCGCCCTCAGCGCAAGGTCGAACGCTCGCAAGGGCAAAAAAGCACGCAAGATCACCGAGCGGCTGGTCGATTTGTAACGGAAACTTGTCCAGCTTGGGTGCGAACGCTTATTGACGATCTCGTGAGCAAGTGGCCAGGATTTGTCCTTGTGGCGATCGGGTTCGGGTGCGCCGGCAAAGCGGGAAGCGATCCTTCGACCCCTGGCACGGCGGTCGGCACCTTCGCGGTGCATGGAACACGCGTTGAGGATACGTGCGGCGATGCGCCCGTGACCTGGGACTTCTCTGTAAAGCTCTCTCGCGAGTCGACGACGCTCTATTGGATTCAAGGTGGTACGCCCGTTGCGTCGCATAAATTATCCAGCGGCGGTTACGAATTCACCTCGACGGCCGTTCATGACCTGCGACCTGCGAACAAGGCGCTCGAACTCGCGGCATGCTCGGTCACGCGCGACGATCAGAGCAGCGTCACACTCGCGGTCGACGAAACCACGTTCACCGGTACGCTCGAGTACGCCTATGTGCCCGTCACCGGGGCTGATTGCCGCGATCAAACCGTCGAGTTCGGTGGGACTTATGGCGCCCTTCCATGCAAGCAGCGCTTTTCGCTCGACGCGCAGAAATCGTCAGCGAAATAGTGCCCGCAACGAACCGAGCACAAGCGGATGAGTGAGGCAGCGTTGAGAACCCCTTTCATTTTCGTAGCGGCGATCTTGGCCGCTGGGCCCCTCGGTTGCGGAACGACGAGCGCGCGCGCCTACTGTGAGCGCTCGCAAGAATGCGCGGGTGCTTCGGACCCTTCGCAAGTGTGTGGCGACCTGGAGCGCGCGGGCGTTTTGAACGCCGATGGCGATCGATGCGCGGTCGAGTTCGAAGCCTGGGCGGGTTGCGCGTTGGATAAGGCGAAGTGCGAGGCTCAAGTCCTCGTCGTCGGCGCAGACGATTGCAAGGCAGAGCGCGCGAAGCTCGATCAGTGCCGCGGAGTGAACCCGTCCTTCTGAACGCGCGCGCTCCTTCCTTGACACTGAACACGAGCCGAGTAGTGTCCCGCAGCTTCGTCGCCACCTTAGCTCAGTGGTAGAGCAACGGTTTCGT
>CAMBEV010000309.1 GCA_945865595.1 Nannocystis exedens
CGTCGTCAAAGTGAACGAGCACGTCGTCGAGCACGAGCGGTAGCGGCGAGCGATCGCGACACGACTGCTCCACACTGGCAAGTTTGAGCGCGAGAAACATCTGGTTGCGCGTGCCCTCGCTCAGCTCCGCCGCAGCCCTTGCGCGGTGATCGCGTGCGATCGCTTTGAGCTCCGGCTCACCCTTCTCGCCAAGCTCGACGCGAAGGCCTTCGTAGGCGCCGTGCGTCAGGTGAGAAAGAATCGCGTTCGCCCGGCGAAGAACCGGTGATTCGTGCTCCTTTTGGTTACGTTCTAGTGACACCCGCAGGAGCAGGTGCGCGGCACGCAGACGCGCGTATTGCCGCGCTTGTTCACCAATTCCTGCGGCAATGGCCGAGGCGTCGAACGAAAAGTCTGCGGCCCTTGAAGGCTGATCAAATCGCCTGAGGCCCAGTTCGCATCCAACGCGAGAGGAAAGCACCTCGTCTCGCTTGGCGCGACATTCTGTGAGTCGCGCCGCAGTGCTTTCGAGTTGCGCGCGCTGCTCGCCGACGCTGATGCAGTCCTCAAAGTGCTCGCTGGCAAACTCGGGTTCGAGTCTCTCTTTCTCGCGAAGGGCGAGCGCATCGCCGTCACGCTGCGACCGAAGAACGTTGGCCTTGGATACTTGGTCCCGAACGTTGACGAACGCTTCCTCCGTTCTCAGCCCAACTTCCGCGAGCGCGACGTCGAGGGCTGAGCGAAGGCCTGCGACCTTCGCGGTAACGGCCGCCTGATCGGCGGACAGCTCGTCGAGCTTCGACCGTAGATAAACCCGTCGCGTCTCTCCCGCGACCTCCTGCCGAAGGTCGGCAGCCGCCCGATCGAGCGATTCGAGCTTCCGTGCAAGCCCAAGCGACTGCGCAAGCGCGCATACGTCGTGTTCGAAGGATTCGACAAGCGCGCATAGCTGCGCATGCTCATGCGTCACCGCAGCGACTGACGCCTGCAGTGAAGCGAGTCGCTCAGCACGCGGAATCTCACGCAACACGTCAAGCGGGTTGCTCATCTCTACTGCGAGCGACGACAGCAGCCGGGTCACCCCTGCGCCCACCTCCGCATCCCGCTGCGTGAGCGTCGCAAGATCGCGCTCGATCTCTGCCACGCGCGCACGCGCCTGCTCAACCCGTTTTTCCCCTTCGTTCCGTTCGCCCGCGCGTTGGTCGGCCAGCGACAACTGCTTCTTCGCGATCTCGGCAAGAACCGAGGCGCGTGATGGGTCGCACGCCTCTGCAAATCCTGCCGCTCGCGCGACGCGATCCCATCGCGATGCAAACGTGCGTTCGACTTCGCCGTGCGCTGCGGTCGACTCACCCAATAGGGAGCGCTCGCTGTCGGCCTCACGCAGACGGCCTGCCCACGCTGCCGCATCGTGAGCGTTCGATGGCGCCCACGCCCACGCGGAAAATCGTCCCGCTAGCGAGGTGTTGAACGCTCTCTGTTCGCCGTCGAGCTTCACTAGCGCGCGCCTCACACCGTCAAGGCACTTACTTTTTTCGGCAGACTCTCGACGCAGCTGCTTCGCCTCCGCAAGCGCACCGGAAGACGCAAGCATTTCGTCAACCACATTGTCTACATTCGCTGCCGCCTCAAGAAACGAGCCATCGTTCGCGTCGCCTGCGCGAAACTGGGCCCACACGGCATCGCGGTGGGCGCGCGCTGTTTCGAGGGCGCATGAAACTGCAGCGGGAACCAACTGCTCAAGCGACACGAGAAGTCGCGTGACCTCAGCAAGCGCATCGGACGCAGCTGTCTCGTCTCGGCGTAACGTCTCGTTTCCCGCACAGCGTTGCTGCTCGTCGTAGACCCACTGATCGGTCTCTTCTTTACTTGGGGGCACGAGCAGATGCGCCGAGTCCGCAAGTCCCAATGCGCTCAGATGGGCATCGAGTCTCGCCGCCTCGGCTACGCACCGGGCGCGAAGCTCTCGCAGGGCTTGTCCGTCGACGAGCACGAGCGGTCCCTCCTCGAGCCCCGCCCGGGTTGCCACATCGATATCGGGCGCACGCTCGGACGCGGCCGCCAGCTCGGCGCTTAGCCTCCCGCGCTCCGCAACAAGCGCCCCGCGTTCTCGACTGAGTGACTGGATGGAGTCGGTGAGACTGGCAGCCTCAGAGCCGACGGATTGGGTGACCCGCGGCACGGCCCGTGCCAGTTGCGGCAGCAGACCTTCGCTCAGCAGCGCTTCGTCTTTGCGCATGCCCTCAAGCTGCTTCTCGAGCGGCGCGGCCTTCCTCCGGGCATCCTCTGCGAGCGCGCGCTGCGCCACGAGGGCGGCGACCGCTTGCTCTTGCGCAAGGACTGGCGCGGGCAATCCAAGGTCCCGCAGTTCGTTGGCTATCGTAGTGCGACGCGCCTCCACGGTGGCTGCTGCGCGGAGGGCCCCCTGATGCTCGTCGAATGCCGTCGACAAGCGCGTGTGCTGCGCGCCGGTCATGACGGGAATGTCTACCAATGGGGCGAGCTGCTCATCAAGACTCGACAAGCGCGCCCTCAGTTCAGCGACTTCAAGCCGAAACTGCGTACGCCGGCGACCCCTTTCGAGGGACGCCTCTTCAACATCGATCGCGGCAAGCGCGGTATCAAGCTCAGCGAGCGCGGCAACCTGACTCTTCCACGCTTCAGGCGTCGCCACGTTCTCGTTGGCGTGTCTGAGGGCTGCGTGATGCTCGTCAAGTAACTTGTTTATCTCGCTGGACCGCTTCATCGGACCAAAAATGGCCTGGGCCTCGTCGTTCAACGCCTCGAGCAATCGTTGGGCTCCCAGATACCCGGTCGTCGCAGCCCACAGCGTCGACGCATAGGCGCCTTTGCCTTTCGTGAGCTCCTCACCACTCTTCCGAAGCGTCTCGTGGTCGAAGCCGAAGATGTGCTCGAACTCTTCCTCCGAATACCCAGGAACCAACGTGTCGGTTTCGAATGCCGTTCCGTCAGGCCTAATGAGCGTCTTCTTGAGCGCCTTTCGCCGCACGACTTCAACGAGTTCGTTCTGATCGCTCAGGATCTGGGCACCGATGCGCAGGCTTCCATAATCGAAGCGATGATTGTCCGTCGTCCGTTGAGGAATTCCGAAGAGGAGCGCTTTCACTCCTCGCAACGCGGACGATTTTCCGCGCTCATTCGGGCCGTAAATGACCTCGAGCTTCGACTCTTTGTCGAACGGAACGCTCGCCCTCTCGAACGGACCCCACGCGAGAAAATCAAGGCGGCGTAGGCGCATCGCTCACTCCGCCTCTTTCATGCGATGCGCAAGCAGGGCGCGCGCTTCGTCAAGCAAGTTGCCGATCGCAACGTCATCGCTCAGGCCATCGGATGCCGTGGGTGGCAGCTTTTTCAGTAGTGGCTTCAGCTCGTCGCTAAGGGCGTTGCGCAGCTGTTCGTCAGCGTCGATCAAGCCGTGCACGAGCGTCGCTAGCGTAGCGCCCGCGGACTTTTGCACCGCAAGCTGCATCTTCTCGAACCACACGTCGTCTCGCACGCGACCGATCTCTGCGCGCACGGACGCCTCAAGGGTGGTTCGCTGCGCCTCGAACCAAGGAGCGAGCGCCACGGGCACTCGGAAGTTCACACGCAGTGCGAGCAAGCGATCAGGCTCGACCTTTCGCAGTGCATCAACCGCATCGAGAGTCGCATCGAGCACGTGATCGGGAGACGCCTCTTTCACCGGGACGTCGAGTTGCTCCCAGCGCACGACGTCGAGGGTCCGATGAACAACATGCGTGATCACACCGCCGTCAATCGTAACAACGGTTGCGCCTTTAGGCCCTAGCTCCCGTGCGTGGCGTCCCTGCAAGTTGCCTGGGAACACGATCCACGGCGATTCGCTCAAAACCTCGCGAGCGTGTACGTGACCGAGCGCCCAATAATGGTAGCCGCTCGCGCGCAAATTGGAGACCGTGCACGGCGCATAGGTCGCGTGCCCCTCGCGCCCGTCAGCCGACGTATGAAGGACCGCGAAATTGACCAGCCCTGGAACCGGGGCTGGGTACCGCACGGACAGGTCGTCGACGACCGCGCGCGTTGCAAAACTCTGTCCTGTGACTGCCACACCAAGCGCTTCAAACTTGAGCGATTCGGGAGCCGATGCCGAGAAGAATGTCACGTGCGCCGGCCAGTCGAGAGTCTTCGCAATCGCGCTCTCAGCGTCGTGATTGCCACGCACCACGAGGACACGGGTGCCTACATCACGAAGACGGTTCATCTCCTTGACGAACGTGAGGCCGGTTCTGTAGTCACGCCACGCACCGTCGAAAAGATCGCCCGCAATGATCAAAATCGGGGCTTCTTCGGCGAGGCAGGTGTCGACAAGCGCGGCGAGAGCTCGTCCAGTCGCTTGACGAATGGCGTCCACCGGCGCACCGGGATAGCGCGCAAGCCCCTGAAGCGGACTGTCGAGGTGAACGTCAGCGGCGTGTACGATCTTCACGAGCCCTCACATTACACTGACCCATGTGCTGTTCGGCAAACGGGGCCATAAATCGCTCGATTTCATGCTCCCTCTCCCTATGGGAGAGGATCGAGGTGAGGGAATTCATCTTC
>CAMBEV010000310.1 GCA_945865595.1 Nannocystis exedens
GTAACAGATAAGGATACCCATTGGCAGGAGAAGCGTCACGAGGCTCAAGCCACACGCAGCACGGAGCAACTGTTCCCGATAGCGAGACATCAGGGCTCCTCCACGGCGACACGTCGGCGCACGAGTCGATAGGCGAACAAGCTCAGGACGCCCGTCATCATGAGCGTGCCGAGGCGCATGGCCGTGCGGTAGTCGTCACTCTCTGCATCGCCTTTGTCGAAAAGGGCCTGCAAGCTCATGTCCTGAAACGCGCCCCATGATGTGAGTGCGATCGTCTCTCCGAGCGCGCGCACGAACCCAAAGAGACATGCGCCTCCGATCGCGCTCCGCGTGAGCGGCAACACCACTGACACAAGGATGTCGACCTTCGTTGCACCCAACGCCACCGCTGCGTCACGCAGTCTCGTGGGCACAGACTTCAGAATGTGAATAGTGAGCAAAGCAATCGTCGGCGCGGCCAGACCCGAGACGACCATGAAGGTACCCGCATGGGGCCCGATGACGGCTATCTCGCGCAAAGACGCCGGCAGAACGCGCGAGCCGTAGGCGTAAGCAATGCCAGGAACGACAACAAGGCACTCGATCGCGATCGTCAAGAATGTTTGTAACTTTTGTTGGCACAATTCGGAAACGAAAATGGCGCCGCCGATACCTGCAGCCATTGCGACAGGCATCGCCAACCCAACAAGCGCCACATTCTCCGCGGTGGAGACCACCACGCGGGAGAGAGGCACCCGCAGCGCAACGCCAAGCGACGGCAAGAAAACGGCGCCAACGAAGCCCGTGAGCAGCACCGCGAACGCAATGCCTACACGTTCCAGTGCTGGCTGCGGTGTATTCACACCGGCACCTTGGGCGCCCTCACAGAATCGGCCGCCCGGCGATTGACGTCACTGCTACTGCTGGGTTCGGGCTTGATCGCGTCGAACCGAAACACGCACTTGAACGTCGTGCCCTCGGTCACCCTCGACTCGACGCTGACCGTACCGCCGAGGGCATCGACAAGATTCTTTACGATAGCCAGACCGAGGCCCGTGCCACCAACGTCGCGCGAACGGCCCTTGTCGATGCGGTAGAAGCGCTCAAAAATTCGCGGCAGGTGCTTAGGCTCAATGCCTGGACCCTGATCGCGAATCTCGAGAACGACATCTGGCCCGGCAGACGTCGCACGCAGCTCGACGAGGCCATCCGGACAGTACTTCACAGCATTGTCGATCAGGTTGGTGACAATTTGCTCGATCGCCCGGCGGTCGGAGACAAGGCGCAGACCTTCCGGAGCGTCTACGTAAAATGTCACGCCGCGCTTCTCGGCGCGGTCCCGAAAAAGCAACACCATGTGTTGCAAAAGAGAACGGACCTCGATGCGCTCTCGATCGAACTGAAACTCCTTGCCCTCGATGCGAGAGAGCTCGAGCAAGTCCTCAATGAGGAGGTGCAAGCGCTCGGCGTTGCGTTCGAGAATTTCAACGAACCGCACGGTGTCTCTTTGCGCCACCAGGCTATTCGCGCTGCCCTCCGTCGCAATGTTGTCAAAAACCATGCGGAGCGTCTCGGCCGCCGACCGAATCGCGGTGACCGGCGTGCGCAGTTCATGCGACACGTTCGCGACGAAGTCACGGCGCATCGTCTCGAGGCGGCGGATATCGGTGACATCGATGAGCACGGCGAGGCGCACCCCTGCAGTCGCAAGGGGCTGCGCGCGCACGCGCAAACGCCGCGGTTTGAGGCCGGTAATCTCGACCTCTGCAGCGTGCGAACCTTCGTGAGCCCGCGCGAGCAGCTCTTTCAGTTCGGCGTGCCGGACCACCTCAAGAAGCGGGCGGCCCACTGCGTCAACGGGCAGCAAGAGCGTGTCGCGAAGCGCTGGGTTGACTCGCACGATCTGGTCGTCCGCATCGACGATGAGAATGCCCTCTTGAAGGTTGTCGACGATGTCGCTCACGAGATCGCGCTGCCTTGTCAGGTCGGCAAAGTCGTCCTTCAGCCTCGCCACCATTTGATCGATCGCGACGCTCACACGCTCCGTCCCCGCCACGGGCGGCTCGCCACCCGAAAAAGTGCGCGACGTGATCGCAACGATCCGATCGACGAGCGGACTCAATCGTCGCTCCGCAGTCCCCTCGGCGAACGTCGCCGTTGCCGCCGCCAAGACCACCACCGCCCCGACAGCCAGTGAAAGGCTCAGGTAGTGATGCGCGACGAGCGCAACGCCAATGGCCCCACCGGCCACCATGAATACTTGGGTGCGAAGTGAGATCACGAAGTTGATTATCAACTAACTGGAGGGCTCTCGGCGAATCGATAGCCGACACCACGCACCGTTTCGACATAGTCGCCCGCGACACCGAGTTTTTCACGCAACCGCTTGACGTGCGTGTCGACCGTGCGTGTCGTGATATCGGCTTGAATGCCCCAGACGTCGCTCAGTAGTGCTTCGCGCGTTTGCACCCGATTTTTGCGATCGTGCAAGGTCACGAGCAACTTGAACTCAAGCGCGGTGAGCTCGAGCTCGCGGCCCTCGACCCAAACGCGGTGGGCCCCACGATCGATGCGCAATTCACCGAACTCGAGCATCG
This sequence comes from Nannocystis exedens, assembly GCA_945865595.1. Classification (GTDB taxonomy): domain Bacteria; phylum Myxococcota_A; class Polyangia; order Polyangiales; family Polyangiaceae; genus JAHFDX01. The sequence continues at coordinate 2,577 of CAMBEV010000310.1, forward strand.
CAGCGGGCATCTCTTGTGAGGGAGGCGCGCCACGCCGCAGGATGGCTTGCACACGCAACAGCAGCTCGCGGACGCTGAAGGGCTTAACGACATAGTCATCGGCGCCGAGCTCGAACCCGATCACGCGATCGATCTCCTCGCCCTTTGCGGTGAGCATCATGACCTGCACGTCGCGTGTGTTCGGATCTTGCTTCAGTTGCTTGCAGACCTCGGTGCCCGGCATGTCGGGCAACATAAGGTCGAGCAGCACGAGTTCAGCTTTTTTCTCGCGAACGAGCCTCAAGCCCTCGGCTCCGTCAGGAGCGGGAAAAACTTTGTGACCCGCTTGGCGAAGGTTGAAGTCGAGGACGTCGCGGATGTCGCGTTCGTCTTCGATGACTACGATTTTTGCCATCGGCTTCCCCTGGTACCGGTGCACAGTGACGCTTGTGTGACGAGCAGGCAAGCATCATGCGCCATAGTGCTCGCGCAGCAATTCGCCAGCGACGCTAATCGCGACTTCACTTGGCGCTTTTCCACCAATGTCGAGGCCGATGGGACAACGCACGCGATCGAGAAGCGCGTCATCCATTCCGCGCGCCGTGAGCCGCTCACGAAATTTGCGCCACTTCAGATCGCTGCCGATGAGTCCAATGTAACGCGTTGGCTTACGAATGACCTGCTCGATGATCGCCTGATCCCAATCGTGACGACAGGTCATCACCGCAACGTACGTACGCTCGGCGCTCCACTCGGCTTGCTCGATGAACTCGTCCCATGGCTTGGGGTGCCGAATCACGAACGGAGGCAACTCGGGCGCCCCGATCCATTCTGATCGCTCGTCGATCGCTTCGACAGTGAACGCGGTGCCCATGAGCACGCGACATAGCGCCTGGCCCACGTGTCCTGCGCCAAAGAGGTAGAGGCGCGGCGATCGAAAGAGCACCTCGAAAAAAATCTCAACGACCCCGCCGCAGCACTGCCCAACGGTGGCGCCCAGCGGGTAGCGAATGCTCACCGATTTTCCTTCAAGCAGAGCAGCCCGTGCATTCTCAAGGGCAAGCTGCTCCAGGTGACCGCCGCCGACGGTTCCCCAGAATTCGTTCGGCGTGACGATCATTTTCGCGCCAACGGGACACGGCGACGAGCCCGACACCGCAACGACCGTCGCCAGCACCGACGGCTCGTGGCGCGTCTCGAGATCGCGAAGTACAGAGAGCCACAGCATCGGCTCTCCATCTTGTCACATCGCGATTAACCTGTGCGCCTACTCATCCCCGCACGTGCCAGACGGTCCACCGACGTCAACTTCGCTCGGTTGCGACAACGGCACTTCACTGTTTAGCGACTTGGTGAACTGTCCGCCTACGGGGCCGCTCGCGCCGGTATCCAGGTGCCAATGACTGCGATGACCCACGTTGTAATTCGGCGTCAGCGATGTCTTGAAGATCTTCGCCGTCGCTGCCTCGCAAATGATATTGTAAAGTGTCTTACTCATACCGGTTTGCGCAGTGAGCGCGGTGCCGCACGTGGGATTGGTCGACTGAACCCAATCGACGGTGCTGTTGATGTCAGCCGACTTGCCGTCCGCAAACTTGATGTAACGAATGTCGATTGCGCGGCCCCATGAGTGGTTCGAGTAGCCGTCCACGCTGCAATCGGGCTCGGGGTCGTTCAGAGCTCTGCAGTAGTTCGTCTTGCTCCACGCGCAGCAGCAACGATAGCAATACGAGCCGAGTGACCCCACGCTCACAATTCCGTATTTCTTCAGAATCGCGGCGAAGTCGTAAAGCGTCAGAACGAACTCGCAGGCGATTGGATCGGCAAGGGGCTTCGTCGTCGTGTTCGCGGCGAACTTAACTCCATTGATCGTGGGGTCGGTGAGGCTCACCGCATCGACAAGGCCCCGCGCGGTGGTCTTTTTGTAACCGATTCCGCGCGCATTGA
>CAMBEV010000311.1 GCA_945865595.1 Nannocystis exedens
CGTGACCGAGAAGCCTGTGCCCGAAGCCGCTATTGTAACATTCGCGGGTGCATTTCCAGAGTTCGTGAGGGTCACGCCCACAGTTTGCGAAGTCCCGACTGGCACTGACGCAAAGTTCGCCGAAGAAGGACTCGCCGTCAGAATGGCGCCGTGTGCGGTTTGCGTGAGCGCGATGCTGTGCGGTGCGTCACCCACCGTGCTCGTCGTCACCGTGAGCGCGCCGCCCAATGCGTTGGCCGTCACAGGCGCCGTGCCCGGAATCGCTTTGGGTGTGACTGTGACCTCTCCGGTTCCGCCAGGCGGAACGCTGCCCGTCGCCGGTGATACGGTGAAGTAATTGGAACTCGCGCTGTCCAGTTTCGCATCGAACGTGAACGCGCCGTTGCCAGTGTTCGACACGGTGACCTTTTTCGCGGCGGCCGTCGTTCCGCAATCTACTTGACCAAAATCGAGCCCCGCCGGCGTCACGCCCACAACGCCATTTGAGCCTTGGCCCTTCATTGCGATCTGCGCAGCCGATGCGCCACACACGGCGCCGTTGAACGAAAGCGCGGCAAATGAGGAACTTGGAGAACTCGTCGAGGGCTTGAATTTCCCCATGAGCCCTACCGCCGTTGCATTGGCGGCAAGCGCGATTGGCGCGGGAGAGCCAGACCAGGTCACGCCAAATTGTGCATCGCTTGGCTGCGCGATGGTGATCGTGACGGCTTTGTTTCCGTTGTTCTTGAGGGTGAGTGGCACATCAGGAGCGGACGCCCCGACGGGGTAGAGCCCGAAGTCGATCGTTGTTGGCACGAGGCTGAGCTCAGCACCTGCAGCGGTGAGTTTCACCGGCACTTCGGCGCGTGGGGTTTCACTGTTCGAGTCGATGAGGACCGTGGCCGTTGAGACCGTTCCGGCATGCGCGGTTGTGGCAACGCCAGCCGCGCGCACAACGATGGTGGCGGTTTCGCCCGCGCCGACCGTGCCACTCTTGGCGCCGCGCAGCGAGAAGCTGTTGCCACCCTCGAGGAGCGCGCTCCACATCAGCGGCTCACCCCCGACGTTCTTGAACGTGAGTGTTTTCTCGGAAACGGTGCTTCCGCAGTCGACGAGGCCGAAATCAAGAGCAGCGTTTTCGCCCGCCAGCTCAAGCTTGGGAGGGCCCACGGGGGCGGCAGCATCCTCCACGGGCTGAGTGCCCAAAACGGCGCCGCCATCGACAGCATTCGGATCGGACACGCCGAAGCACGCAGCCAGAGCCAGAGGCAATGCGAAAGAAAATGCGCCTGCGATGGATACGCGATGTCTCATGGGGAGCCTCCGGGGGTGTGCCGGCTTAGCACGCCATGCCGCGGGCGCTTGTGCAATCGCCCGTTCTGATGACAGGGCCGTCGGGTACGCCTGAAAGCGACGTCGCCGTAGTCTGTTTATGCTTCAGCTGGCTTGCCTGCGGCAAACGTCTAACCCTGCGAAATGGCAAAAATATACAAAACCTGGATCTTTATGGCGGTGACGTTCGTCGGTTGCTCGAGCGAAAGCGCAGGCGGGCCCTCCACCGGCTCTGGCGCTGCGGACGCAACAGGTCAACCGGGCGCTTGTGCCGTCGATTACGGAAGCTGCAGCAAGGCGGAAGTGGACTCGTTTTTGAAGTGTGTAGGAGGCCGCTGCGGGGACAAATATGCAGTTTGCTACGGGAGCGGCTACGCGAGCGGCGTGTTCTCTGGCCCGTGCGGCGAAGTTGCCACTTGCCAGAACGCGTGTGCATGCGACGACACGGCTTGCCAGAAGGCGTGTGCGCCCAAGCAAACGCTCGAGTGCGTGACCTGCCTTGGTCCGGTGGGTCAATGCGTTCAGGCGGAGTGCGGATTTCCCATGTGTATGGCGCCGCCGAACGATGGCGGGGTTGCCGGCGCATTCGACAGCGGAGTCGCGACGGGCACCAAGACCTGCGTGGATCTCACCGCGTGTTGCGCGTCACTGGCGGATGCGAGCAAGCGCGAGACGTGCAACAAGCAGTACGACGCCGTGAAGGGCTTCGGCGACACGTATTGCAACTCAGTTTACCAAAGCTACGCGTTGCAGGGGCTCTGCAAGTGACGCAGTCAAGCGGTCACGCAAGGCGGTGGCGGCGGAAGAGAAGGGATTCGAACCCCCGGTAGCTTTCACTACGGCGGTTTTCAAAACCGCTGCCTTAGACCACTCGGCCACTCTTCCGCCGAGCAGTTTAGATCATTTTCTCGCGTTTGGGGAGAAGGGGCCCCTCGGTCATCAGTCGGGCTTGGCCTTGAGTTTAACAGCGGCAAAGGAGCGCTTGCCGGACACGACCTTGACGGTCACAACTTGGGACACGCCGAGCTCACTGTTCACGTATTTGACAGTGTGGTTGCCTGGTTTGACCTCCCGTACCTGTGGTGTTTGACCCAATGCTGCGCCGTCGAGAAAGCACGTCGATGGCGGAATCGAGTTCATCAAGATGGATCCCGGCGCGGTTGCTTCGGCGGTTGTCGTCGCTGTTGGGTCCTTCGCCTCCGCGCCCTTTGCGTAGAGCGTGACGGCGAACGCCTTTTCGGCGTGGCCATCTTCGAACGTGATCGCCTGACGGAAGTCGACCATGTTCGGCTTGCTCGCTTCAAGTGCCCACGGTTCACTTGTGTCGATGTCAATCGACAGCGGTAGGTTCGCGAGCTCCTTGCGTTTTGCGCCCGAGACCAGGAACACGCGCGCCCCTGGCGTGTTGAGGCTGACTTTAGCCACTCCTTTTTTCACTTTCAGGAGGACTGCACTCACGTCAAGCGGCTTTCCTGCTTCGACGGTGATTGGCTTTTCGAGTTCTGCGTAGCGCTCGCCCGCGACGAACTTGAGCGTGTGCGGGCCGGCGGCGACGTCTTTGACGTCCTGAGGCAAGGGTCCAGTTTCTTTACCATCAATAAAGAGCGTGATGCCGGGCTGGGTGCTTGATACGCGCACCAGCGAGGTGCTTGCGGTGACGTTGGGTTGCGCACCCTTTGCGACAATGAGGGTGACCGATTGTGTCTCGCCGGCGCGGACCTCAACGACCTTCTCGTCGGTAAAACGCGTTGCGCCGCCACGGGTTGCAACCTTGATGTGGCGAGGGCCAGCCTCGAGTTCGACACGGCAAGGTCGGGTGTCGCAACGCTTGGTGCCGTCGATGTAGATCTCTACTTCGTCAACTTTGTTGCCTGTCGTATCGGCGACGTCGATGTCGACTTTGCCCTTCTTGGGGAACATGAAGAACGCGCCAATGCCACCCACGACTACCAAGCTGGCGACGGCGATTGCGACGAGCACTCCTTTGCCTGATGCGCGACTCTCTGGTCGCACGACCGCAGTCGTTTCCATCGGCGCCATCGCTGGCACTGACGGATGTGGGCGCACGGAAGGAGCTGCGAACTGTGGGGGAAGCGACAGCGGCTGCGTCGACCCGTGGTGAGGGTACACCGGCGCCGAGTCGCTCGGGCCGATGCCATGGAGCGTCTGCGGGGGCAAAGGTACCGGCCGCGCGGGCAGCGGTGTGGGAAGGGGAAGGGGTGCCGGAACGGGGGGAAGCGGGACCGCGCCGCCCATGACGAGCGTCCGCTTGGGTGAAAAATCACTCGGCGACGTCGTCCCTGCCCGAGGCATCGGTGCGGGCTCGGCGCGCGAGCTGTCTTCGGCCTTGTCGAAGATCTGGGTGGCTTCGTCTTCGTCGTCCCAGTCCATCTCGGTTGCATGGGGCTCGGAAGGCGCTGGTCTCGTTGCGACAGGTGGCGGCGGCGGCACTGAACTCACCGTCGAGCCACTCGCGCGGGGTGGAGGCGCGACCGCCGGCAGTGAGCTGCGTCCTGGAGGGGGAGGCGGCGACGTGGAGGGGCGCATCGACGGCGGTGGAGGCATCGGGATGCCCATCAACGTTTGCTTCATTCCACCCCCAACGCCACCCCCTCCGCCACCGGCAAAGTGCGCGGGTGGCGGGGCCTCCGCCCAAGGCGCCGTCGGCGGAGCTGGGGGAGGCGCCGACGCTGCGGCTGAGAATGGCGGAGGTGGCGGGGGTGGTACCGAGCGCGAGGAGGTTGCCGTCGGAGGCAGCTGCGCTGACGACGCAAGCGCGGCGTCTGGCGGAAGCACGCTCGTGGAGGAAAGGCCCTTCTTGCCAAGGCTTTCAAAAATATCGAGGTCGGAACCTTTATTGTCGGACATCACCCTCGTCTCCGTTTCCGTTTCCGTTGCGCTCACTTCGGCTCGTTCGACTTCAAGCTCAAAAAGTGACCGCATGTATTGCGTGATTTCATGTGCAGAGCAATGCAGATTCGAGCGGCGCGCGAAGCTCTCGAGGTCGTCGGCTAGCGCGCTGCTGGTTTGGTAACGATCGTCGCGATCTTTTGCGAGTGAACGCATGACGATGGCGTCAAGTGCGGAAGGTAGCCCGCTGCGCTTCGTCGAAGGCAAGGGCACCAGGCTCGTCCGCAACTTTTCGAGCACCAATACCTCGTTGT
>CAMBEV010000312.1 GCA_945865595.1 Nannocystis exedens
CTCCGTGGCCGTTAAGCAACCGGCACTGAAAGCAACGTGACTTCGCTTCCGCGTAACTCGACCACGTATCGGACGCGGCGACCATAGCTGGCGAGCGATTGCTCCTCCATCCCACGAATTCGAGCTTCGAATGACTGCGGATCAATATGCGACGTCGGCTGACCAGCCTTCTCTTTGGCGGCAATGTACTCGCGGTAGAGAGTCGCATGATATTGCGCCTCTGGCATGGCAACGAGGGCCTGCGCGCGGCGGGCGTCTGGGCCACCATCCACTCCGATCGCATCTGCGAAGTTCGCGACCATCGGCGGCTTTGATGAGCGACCCTCGGCGTCGGTCGTGTCTTCATCGACGCCCATCAATTCGTTCAGGAGCTGATCGATTCGAAATGCGAGACCGCCAACCTCGGCGTGATGCATCTCAAATCGTAAATCGTTTTGACCATTAAGCACGGCGAGGAGGCCCTCTTCGAGTGCGGCGATGGGTGTCGAGATGTAACCGCCGAGCAACCACCCAGCGATGATCACAAGGAAGAGGCCGAGGCCCGCCGCCGCAAGCGCCGGCCATGCAAGCGCACTGGGATCGCTGATCAGTGAGAGCGGATGAACCGCAACGATCGCCGCGCGACCGTCCCCGATGAGGCGCAGGGGGGCGACGGCGACGTAGGCGCTCGCAAAAGGAGCGACAGAGGGCTGCCCGCTCTGAAGCGCCGACATCACGAGCGGCTTCAGTTCGGCACCGGACGCGTTCCTGAGAACGTCGCCAAGGTCATTCACTTGCGCAACCAGATTGACATTGCCGCCCGCGAGCGTGGCAATGCCCAGGCCGCGGCCCGTCGCTGCGTCACTCACGCGCGTGAGCTCGTCGTTGAGTGGGCGCGCTGCGACCAGGAGCCCAAGGACTTTTCCTGCTTTGCGAATCGGAACGAAGCTCGCAAGAAATCGATCTTTGTCGAGCCACAAGTCGGACGCGGGGACACCGGATGCGAGCGCCGCCTTGAGCGCTGGATACAGGGCGGCGAGGTCTTCCCCTCGCTGCATCGTGGAGGCGTTTCGCCCCACAACACGACCCGTCGCGTCGACGATCACAACGAGCGTGGGAACCCCCCGTGCGAAGGAGGGCTGGACACGCATTTCACTCAGCAGCTTGTCCGCGCGCGCGGTTGCGGCATCACCTCGGGCTTGTGGGCTGCCAAGGTCGAAGAGGTCGGAGACGCCGGGGTCTTCGGCCTTGGTCGCCAGCCAGCGCTCGGCTTCGAGGCCGTCGAGTTCAAACCGCGCCGCTGCGCCCTGCACGTCGTGGGTCGCCTCGGGAAGGAGCGTATTGCGATTTGCAGCCACCCCTACAACGGCAGCGCGGCAAAGCACGAAACCAAGAATGCCCACCACCGCCATGATGAGTGCGTTGACAACGATAATCTTCAGTCGCATCGGGCCCTCGAGGTCAATCGATCGGTGCGTGAACGCTATCATTCGCTCGCCAAAAGCGGCAACATGCATGCGGTGAGTAGCGCCCTTGGTCTGTTGGTCATGGACGATGTGCGTTTTGATGGGCACGCCTGCGAGGGGCACCACCCTGAGCGGCCTGAGCGACTCGGTGCCGCGCGGCGTGCCCTCGAGGGACGCATCTATGAGCGAGTGGCAGCGCGCGACGCGACCCACGAGGAGCTGCGACGCGTTCACACTGAGGACTACCTTGGCCGACTCGAGCTCGTTCGTAACAAGCGCGGTTACCTTGACTCCGACACCTACTTTGTCGAAGAGAGCGTCGACCTGGCCCGACTGGCAGCAGGAGGAAGCCTCGCGCTCGTCGAACGCGCGATGAGTGACAACGCTGTCGGTGCGGCTCTCGTGAGACCTCCGGGTCACCACGCGCGCCCGAATGGGGCGATGGGCTTCTGCTTACTGAACAACGCCGCGATCGCTGCGGCACACGCGCGTTCGCTCGGCGCTGAACGTATTTTCATCTTCGACTGGGACGTCCACCACGGCAACGGAACGGAGGAGGCGTTCTTCGTCGACCCGAGCGTGCTCTATTCGTCACTACATCAGTCACCTTTTTATCCGGGAACGGGCCATGTGAGCGACGTAGGCGAGGGCGAGGGGTTGGGCTTCAACATCAACGTCCCCTTGCTTGGTGGGAGCGGGGATGCGGAGTACCTCGCCGCGCTCGAGCGCGTGATCTTGCCGATTGCAACGTCGTTCGCGCCGGATTTCCTGGTAATCAGCGCTGGGTTTGATGCGTCCGCGCGCGATCCGCTAGGTCAGATGCTCCTGTCAGACGACGCCTTCGGGTGGATGGCCGCCTCGCTCATGACCGCAACGCTTCCGTCGACACGGGGACGCGCACTCATGGTGCTCGAAGGCGGGTACGACCTCGTCGGCCTAGAGCTCGGCCTGCGCGCCGCACTCGACGGACTCACGCTGGCGCGTACGGGATTCACGATGCCGACGTCACGAAGCGACGCAACGATCGACCGCTGCGTGCGCAAGCTGAAGCCATATTGGCCGGAGCTGCGTTGAAAATCGGGGTGAGTGACGGGGATTGAACCCGCGACGACTGGTGCCACAAACCAGTGCTCTACCAACTGAGCTACACCCACCGTAGCGGACGTAGAGATAGGCGCCGTCGCCCAACGAGGCAAGCGAAATGGGCGGCTTTATTCAGCTCACGTCCCGTCAGCCGAACGCGCGCAATTCTCGAACTTCACCTCCGCGAGGAACTTGCAGGCTGCGGTCTCAGGGGGATCGCCGACTCGGCGACCCGATGTGTCGGCCGCCTTGCTGCATTCGATGCGTCCCCACACGCGCCCCTCGGCGATGCCCATGTTGGAGTTAGACGAATAGTCGAAGGTGCAGTCGCTCTGGCTGAACGAGCCAAGAGCGCCCTTCTGAAAGGTCCCCCCGACTTTCTCGGCCTTACCGCCTTCGAGGGTACCCATGATCTGAACCGTTCCGCCATTGTCCCCTTTGACCGAGGCGCGCGCTTCGACGTCAAACTTGCCGCCCTCGAGCGGCGCTACGCGGCAGTAGACCGTCACGGTCGCGCCCGTTTGCAACTCGCCGTCAGCGATCGACTTTGATGAGCTGCCGATCTGGATCCACTCGGCCGGATTCGTCGGACACAACTGCTGCCCACCTGCGACGAAGTCGGAGCTTGACGAGATGTACGCCTGAGACGGCGGCGTCGGCTCGGAACCGCACCCTGCGAAGGAAATACCAGCGAAAAGGCCGAGAACCGGAACCAGGAATGACGCGCGACGCATTGCGAACATCGCCCAAGCATAATCGCCTGCAGGTGCAAAGGCGAGCCTGGAAGATGCGCCTCAGCGCGCGGTACGGGCGGCGAGCAACCCTGCCTCAAGATCGCGCTGCAGGTCGCCCAAGTCTTCGATGCCCACGCTCAGCCGCACGAGGCCATCGTTGATGCCCAACGCCGCCCGCTGCTCAGCAGGGATGCTCGCGTGGGTCATGATCGCCGGATGCTCGGCGAGCGACTCGACCCCGCCGAGACTCTCTGCACAGACGAAGATACGAACCGCTTTCAGGAACGCCGCCGCCGCGGGCAGTCCGCCAGCAAGCTCGAACGAGATCATCCCACCAGGCCCCTTCATCTGCTCGCTTGCGAGCCCAAACTGCGGATGAGAGGCAAGCCCTGGATAGTAAACTTTCTTCACTTCTTGTCGCGATTCGAGGAACGAAGCGAGGCGCCTTGCGCTCGACACGTGTCGCTCCATTCGAACGCCGAGCGTTTTCAGTCCACGAAGGACCATGTAGCAATCGAAGGGGCTCGGCACGCCGCCGACGGACTTCTGTATAAAATGTAACTTGTCTGCGAGTGTTTCGTCGCTGGTCAACACCGCGCCGCCCACAACGTCGGAATGTCCGTTGAGGTACTTCGTCGTCGAGTGCACGACGAGATGCGCGCCGAGCGAAAGTGGCTGCTGCAACATCGGCGTCGCAAACGTGTTGTCGACCGCCAGGAGCACGCCCTTCTCGCGTGCGAGCTTCGCGAGTGCCACGATGTCGAACACCTTGAGCATCGGGTTCGACGGGGTCTCGAGCCAGATGAGGCGCGTGTTCGGCGTCATCGCTTCTCGAACGCGAGCCACATCGGTCATGTCGACAAGCGTCGATTGCAGGCCAAACTGCTTCAGCACCTTGTCAAAAATGCGAAACGTTCCGCCGTACACGTCGTCGCCAACGAGCACATGATCGCCGGCTTTGAGCGTGAGGAGCACCGCCGTAGTCGCTGCGCATCCGCTACCGAACGCGATGCCGTGCGATGCCCCTTCGAGCGCGGCGAGACACTTCTCGAGCGCGTCGCGCGTCGGATTGCCAGCGCGCGAATAATCGTAACCGCGATGGTTACCTGGTCCGTCTTGCACGAAGGTCGAGGCAAGAACGATCGGCGTCATGACTGCGCCATGCGTGGCGTCAGGCTCTTGGCCGGCGTGGATGCACAA
>CAMBEV010000313.1 GCA_945865595.1 Nannocystis exedens
CTGGACCGCAGAGAAACGCGCCGCGGGTCACGCGCGTGTTCGTGCGGACGACCTTGACCTCTCGCTTGCAAACGGCCGTGTTCGCGCGGCAAGCCTCACTGCGAGTGCACGCATCCATAATGCGACCTCGGGGAGCGAAGAGGTGGTGCTCGACGAAGCGACCGTGGAGCTCAAGAACCTAACGGCATTCCATCGCAATGTGGGTGCGCTGGGATCGGTCAACCTTGCCGCGAACCAGGCGACACTTGCTGTGCGCATGCGAGCTGACCTTGCGAGTCATGTCGCGCGAGGCGAGGCCGTCGTGCACGCGCATGGCCTTGGCATTGCGACAAAGAAGTTCCACGTGCGAGGCAACGCCGGTTTGAAGGTCAATGTTGTTGACTTTATGATGCGCAAAAACACAATGCGCGTGCTCGATTCGCAGGCGGTGATGACACAAATCACCGGGGGCTTTGGGACACAAGGCGCTCGCGAGTTCTCGGGAGACCGTGTCGAGCTTCGCGCGACTTCACCGGCATTCGATCGGGCCCACCCCAAGCTCGCCAGCGTGGACCTGCGGCTCATCGTCGATCGCGCGATCCTTGCGGACGTTCGCGCGCTGAAGGCGCTGTTACCCAGTGCCCCATTTGTTGCTGAGTCCGGTGCCGTGGCGCTTTCGGCAGACCTAAAAGTGTCGGGTTCTCGCGGCACCGCCTCGGGAGGCGTCAACGTTTCGCTCGCGCGTGTGGGCTTCTCGCTTCACGAGACGAGAATCGACGGTGACTACCTTTTTGCGGCGCAGATTCGAGGTTTTGATCGCGGGACGCGGAGTGTCGATATCTCCGGTTCGACATTCCAAATGCGGAACGTTGCGGTGTCACACGCATCGGCGAAGACAACAGGATGGCGAGGCGATCTCGTTCTCGACCGCGCGGTGTTGCGTCTCGACGATGAGCCGGGCCTTGACGCGGCGCTGCGACTCGTCGCGCGGGACGCCACGCCGTTTCTTGCGCTCGCTCTCCGCTATGACCTTCCTAAACCATTTGTTGCGTACACCCACATGCCGCGCCTTGATGCCAGTGCGCGGGTGTCCGTGGAACCGGGCCAAGTGTCGATTCGCGATCTCGCGGCCGCTGGGGGTGACCTTCGGTTGAGCGGTTTGTACAGTTCGCGCGGCGCGCATCGCCGAGGCGCCTTCGTCATCGGGCTTGGCCCGCTGTCGGCGGGGTTACGCCTTGACGACGCGGGTACGCACTTGCGGTTCTTCGGGCTCGACGGGTGGATGCGCAGCGAGAGCGTTGCGGTGGCGAGCATTCTCACGCCCCGAGTCGCAGCCCGGTTGAAGTAGCGTGCACGCCCTTCTTGGTGGTCTGCGAGAACGCCACACTGGGGCAGTACGTGTATCATGCGCCTACGGCAAGACTCGTGTGGTTCGTGGTGATTACGCGTAAATTGAGGGAGATCATCGTGTTTGCGGCCCAGGGTCGGCATGGCATGCTCGCTGCAATGTGGTCCGAGCATGTTACGATTAAACGCACTCTCGACACTGGGCGCAGTCCTCCTTATCACCGGTTGCGGAAGCGCTCCCGTGCAGCATGTGAGCACGGCGGAGCCGGACCCGGCCTTACCCGGCACGTCGGATGCGGGAGCGAACGTTGCCGATTCGGAGGCCTTCGGCGACGCCGGTCTCGTGCCGGACGCGGCGCCGCAGATTGTCAACCAAATTGCCGGTGTTGTCGTGTCAACACTGGCGGGCTCCAGCATTCCGGGTTCCCAAGATGGGTCCGGAGCGAGCGCAGGTTTCAACAATCCTGTCGGCCTAGCCCTCCATGCAGACGGCAGCCTTCTCGTGACGGAGTATGGAGGCTCGCGCGTGCGGAAGGTCTTACCCGATGGCGCGACGTCGAGTTTCGCTTCGCCCTCCGGCTTCGTCGGTGCGTTCGCGCTTGTGCTCGCTCCTTCCGGACAGCTGTTTGTTCAAACAGATTTCGACAACACCGGTTCGAAAACAGATTCGTCCGGCACCCTATGGACGGCACCCGTGGTCGGCGGTGCGCTGTCGACCATGGCGACCGGACTTGGGCGCCCGCGCGGTCTTGCGATGCTCGCCGCCGATACCATCGTGGTCACCGATCGCATGCGCCACACGGTTTCGCTACTAAGACCCTCCACTCCGATTCCGGTGCTGCTCGCGGGCGCTTCTGGTGTGCCAGGCGCGATCAATGGCGCGGGTTCGATGGCGCGGTTCAGCTCGCCACTGGGTGTGGTCGTCATGAGCGACAAGAGCATCCTCGTCGCCGATTCCGGTAACCACTGCATTCGTCGCATTCAAGCGGACGGAACCGTCTCGACATTCGCGGGCACGGGCGATTTGGGAATGACCGATGGTCCGAGTGCGACTGCGCGTTTCGACCTTCCGCTTGCAATCGCGATCGACGATGCAGGCATCGTTTACGTCAGCGATGGTGGAAGCAGTCATCGCATTCGTCGGATCAAGAATGGCCTTGTTGAAACTGTTGCGGGCACCGGCACGATCGGCTTTGCCGACGGGCCTGGCGGCAGCGCGCAATTCCACGGCCAAGAAGGACTCGCGGTTCGTTCCGACGGACGCGTCCTCTACGTTGCCGACGGCAACTTGGGTGACGAGGGTGGGTTTCATCGCATCCGCAAGATTGCGATGCCTTAGCGAATCCGCGTTCCAAAATCGCAGCGCCTCAGAGGCGGAGGTCACCATGATGGGCATCTTGTTCTTGCTGTCGTTCGGTCTAATCGCTGGTTTGGTGGCGTGGGCGGCCACGCCGGGTAGCGGGCACATAGACCTCTTGGGCGCCATCGTCGTTGGGCTCAGCGGATCGTTCATCGGCGCCAGCTTCATGAGCTACGTAGTTGATGAACGCGTGTATGCCCTGCACCGCTGCGGCATCGTGGGCAGCGTCGCCGGAGCGGTCTGTTTGCTCTTCGCTGCGTGCGGCATCTTCAGCGACAACTTCGGTCTCGTGCGGGCATCCCGCTCGGAGCGCAGCCGGATCATGCAGGACGAGGCAGATCGCCGCATGCGCGCACGCTCGCCGCGGCATTCGCCGTTCTTCCAGCCGGATCGTCAAAGCCACGCATGACAAAGAGCCTGCAAATGGGCCGCGAATGACTCGGCACTGATCTTGCTCAACGTCGAGCGACAACATCGTCAAGATTGTGAACAACCATTACGAGAAACGCACGCACGCCGATGTGCGTGCGTGGAGGAGAGAAAAATGAATTACGTGACTTGGATTGTCATGAGCGCACTGACCCTCGGGTGTGCTTCCAGCTACCCGGTACCGAACGATCAGATGGCCGCGGCACAGAAAGAAGTCGGCCGCGCGGAGCAAAGCGGAGCCCCACGGGTTCCCGACGCGAAGCTTCACCTTCAGCTCGCGCACGAGAACCTCACCAAGGCGAAGTCCTTCATGGAGAAAGACAACCAAAGGGCAAGCATCTTGATTCAACGTGCCGCTGCGGAGGCCGAGCTCGCGCTCAGCCTCTCGACGCACGAGACCGCGAAGACCGAGTCAAACGAAGCAGTCGAGCAACTTGGAAAAGTGAAAGACCAATGAGGACCCCAATGAAATTTTCCATATCGATAGTCTCATGCCTCATTGCGCTTGTCGGTTGCGGCGGCGCGATGACGGCGCCAGCCGAATTGCAGAACGCGCGGGCCGAACTTGTGCGTGTGAAGTCAGGGCCTGCAGCGCAAATGGATCCTGCGGCGATCCATAACGCTGACCTCGCACTCGGACGCGCTGAGGAAGCGTTCAAAGACGACCCCGACGCGCCTAACACGCGCGAGCTCAGCATCATTGCCTTGTTAAAGGCACAGACCGCGAACGCCAATGCGAACGGCATGCTTGCCCGGCAGAACAAAACGCAAGTCCTGAAAGAGGTTCAAGAGGTGCAGGGCGAACAGCTGAAGGACGCAAAAGGAAATCTGAACGCGGCACGCGGCACGCTTGCGCAGACCCGCGACGATCTTGACCGCCAGACGGAGGCCACTCACGCCGAACGCAAGAGGCGTTTGGACGCGGAGCATCAGTTGAAAAACGCACGCGACACGCTCGCGCGCATTGCCGCAGTGAAGGACGATGATCGCGGCATGGTTGTGACGTTCCAGGGAGAGGCCCTCTTCAAGACCGGTCAAGCCCAGCTGCTCCCTGCGGCCATGATCAAACTCGATCAGGTTGCCGAAACCCTTCGCGGCAAAGAGCGAAAGATCGCGGTTGTCGGCCACACCGACAATCAAGGGGGTGCTGGCAAGTACAACCAGGACCTATCCGAGAAGCGTGCCAAAGCGGTTCACGATTACCTCGTGTCCAAAGGCATTCCGGCAGACCTTGTTCGCTCTGAGGGCAAAGGCCCAACCGCCCCGGTAGCCGAGAACGCGAGCATCGAAGGTCGTGCAGCCAATCGACGCGTCGAGATCGTTGTGGAGCCGAAGTAATTATCCGTC
>CAMBEV010000314.1 GCA_945865595.1 Nannocystis exedens
ACGGGTGCCAGGGTGATCGACGTGGTGGCTAGAATTTGTATTCAGCGCCGACCCCGAAAATATTGGCGTACGCGGAGTAATGGCCGCCGTTGATCTTCTCGGCTGAGGTGGGATTGCCTGCCACCGGGCTCACGCGACCGATGGCAGCCTCTTCGGGCGACACGTCGACGGGGGTCGCGATGACGCGCGCGAACGAGGCATCGAACCGCCAGCGCTTGCCCAGGTAGATGCCACCACCTGCACCGATGATCACCTTGTTCGAATCGAACGTCAGCGGCGACAGGTAGGGGCGCGGAATGGCTGACGTCTCGTATTGAACGCCGAGGCGCAGCGGCATCTTATAGTCAGCCACCTTGACGGTGTATTCGCCGCCGAGTCTGAACGAATTGGAGTCCTCGAAGTTGCGTGGCAGGGTGATCGTGCTGATCGCGTAGGGGCTCGGGAAGCCCGTGATGTCGTGGAGCTTGATGTTCGTTGGCGTGACCGTGATGTTGTCGTGCATCGACCAGAACTCACGGGTGTAGGCCACCTCAACGCGAAGCTCGGGCACTGGCCGCACCTCGACGCCGAAGCGGACGATGGGCGGGATGCGAAACCTGACATTCGCGTCCTCACCCTCTTGGCGCGCTTTGTCGAGCAGAGCCGCCGATGGTAAACGAACTTGAATAGTCGCAGGCGCGTTGATCCAGAATGGCAATTGCAGTGAAGCGCCGATCCGTAGCCATGGCTTCGGTACAACAGTCACACCCAGGTTTCCACTTGGCGCAAAGATGGGTCCGACGTTGAGCTGGCTCATCGCGTCGTAGGTTGGGTCTTCGGGCGCTGACAGCAAGCGATCCGCCGGATTCGCCGACATGTACAACGACGATCGAAACGTACCGGTGAGCATCTGTACGCCAGCTCCGATGCGCAGCTCTTCGATCGGTTTGTAAGCAAGGTAACCGCCCATGATCACAAGCATGGACCCGTCCATCGACACGAGTGAGTACCGTGACGCTGCGGGTTCTCCGTTGACGCGCTCGGGGAAGCTCGTGATCGCGGTGTAGGGCGCGTACACGCCGAAGGCCAAAGTAAACTCTTTTGACTTTCCGAGCTTGATCGCGCCGGCCATCGTCGGAATCGGAAGCACCGGAGTGCTGCCCTTTGCCGTTGGTGAATCGAAGTAGCGAACGGTCCCCTGGTTGTCGACGACGCGTGTTTTTCGCGTGAACTCTGAGCTGTAATTCAGCCACGCGAAGTCGACGAGCAAGCTCGGGTCAACGTCAGCAAGGCCGGCCGGATTGTACCAGATGGAGTGCAGGTCGTCGGCGCCAGCCACGAATGCACCTCCGCGCGCAATCGGACGTACCCCTCGGTCCGAGAAAAAGAGACCGCCTGCGAATGCTTGCGACGAGAGGAGAGCGGTGCCCAGAATCGACAATGCACGTGCGAATCGAAGCGTGCGGAGTTTCATTGAGCGGTCGTTCCCTTGCGGACGATCTCATAGAACTGTTCGAGCCCGCGCTCTTTGTTCGAGAGAAAGGTGTTCACTTCTTTTGCGATGAACGCGTAGTCAGGTTCGTCAAGCCGTGGCGTTGCGGTGGACGACGGGGTTACGCGGTTGATGTCGGCGATCACGTCGAGCAGCACTTCGATCGGTGTTTCAGACGAGCCTTTTAGCGGCGTCACCGCGTTCTTCATGAGCTCAAGCAGGACGTTGTTGGGATCGAGCTCTTTGCCGCAGTTGCGTGTGCCATTGGAATCAACGGCGTTGCCCGCGAAGCGCGACAAGAGCGCGAGTTGCGCATCAACCGCACCTCTGGTCGTCGGCTTGCCCGCGGCGTCGTAGGCGCTCGGCTTGAGCGCGGCAGCCATCACCTTCAGGAACGGGTCGAGGTTCTTGCTGTCGGCGACTAGTTGCAACGAGTCAGCGAGGGCCGTGATCACGTTGGTGCGCGCTTCGTTCGGCGACGCCGGGTCGAGCAGGTAGCTAAGGAGGCGACCGAGCTCTTTGCGCGATGACTCTTCGCGCCGCAGCGAGTCGACGAGTTCGACGCCGGTCGACATCATCGGCCCCTTGATCGAGTCGTCAAGCTTCTTGGCCATGTCCGTGTTGGCCCACTTGCAGGCCGGGTACGGCGACGTGAAAGACGTTGGGCACTGCGCCGCCAACTGTGACCGCAGCAGTTCGATCAGCTTCGGTGCAATGAGCGGCAGCGTGTCGTTCTTGAACTTCGCTTTGCTCGAGTTTTTGTCCGTGATGTCGACGAATTGGTCAACGAGCAGCGAGCGAGCGCTCTTCCAGTCGGCTTGCCGTCCTGCATCTTCAGGATGGGCCTTCGCAAAATCCTCGAACGCCTTGTCCATTCCGTTGAGCGCGTCGATCGCAAGATAGAGCGGCGTGGTCTGCGGTACAGCACTTCCGTCATTGCGTTTCGTGCCCGTTCGGCCGAAGCGATCTTTCAGCCCGGTGGCCTTTGCGTAATCGGGGTTGACCATCGCACGCACCGCCTGCGCAAGAGCGTCATACGCGGACAACTTGGTTGTGGCCGTACACGCGCCAGTCGTGCTGTCGACCTTGGTGCACTGGTTGATGGTGACGGTGGCGAGGCTCGCATTCAGCTTGCTGATCGCAGGGAACAAGTCGCTGAGAAACACCTCGGCGAGGAGCGGCTCGTATGCGACGAGGCCCTCCTTGGTGCACGTGCGACCGCCGCTCATCTTGCACTCAGCCGCTGTCACGTCCGTGTTCGGCAGGTGCTTGTAGAGAATCTCGAGAAGTTCGAGAAAGAGGTCCTCTTGATCGTACTTCGCGAGGACGCGCACCATCGGGCGGATGGTGTTGTAGAAGCCGAGCTTCTCCCAAACGAAGATCGTGTCGGGATTGCGCTGTTGCAGCCAGTCGCCGTCCGCGCAGTCACGAATCTGAACCTTCTTGTCGCTCGCGGTTTCCCAGTCGTTGACCGGATCGGGGATCGAGCGCGTGGGGCAGACCGACGAACCGATGTACGGGCCCTGCAAGTCACGAATGAAGTCGCCGGTCCGGGTGTGGCTCCCTGGGTTGAAGGTGTCGAAGAACACCAAGCGGTTGAGCCATTCGGGCTTGCCGCGCAGGTCGCGGCTGTTCGCGGTGGTCCAGAATCCGGTGAGGCCGCTCGAGTCTTCGATGAGCTGGACGGTTGATGCGCCGATCCCTGCCACACCGCTAGTGAGAATGGGGTCGCGAATGAAGAACGTGCCTTTGTTGACAGCGGGATTCTTCTTGTGGGGAATGGCCGGATTGCCGATGACCGAGTCCAAGTAGAAGACGGACATGTCATCGATCTTAAAGACCTCGCACTCGCCGAACGAGCAGCTCCCCCCAAGGCATTTGGCCGGGTGCGTGATGAGGCTTGGCACGTTCAGTGAGATGCTGCCGAGCTTCGCGTGCACGACCGCACCGGGCTTGTTGCAAGACGTGACCCCGCGCGTGTCGTGGATCATTCCGGCGAAGCGCATGAGCGCGCTGCGATTGGTACCCGTGAGCTTCGCATTGCGATCAACAGTGGTTACCATTTCGCCGCCGCTGACGCCGGTCGTGAGGTTTTTTGGCGGGCCGTTGATGTTGTTCGGATCGTAGCTGAGGCGATCCTTGAACTTCAGGAAGTTACCGAAGATCTGGCCGAAGGCCTCGCTGTCGGGGTGTGCCATCGCGGGCAAAATCTCTTCGAGAAGGCCCGGGACCTTCACCACCTTAATGAGGACGTCGATGATCTCGTCCCACAGCGTGCTGTCGGACTTGAGTTTGATCGTCGTGTAAGTATCGGCTCGCTCCTTGCCCCACAGGGCCGCGCCAATGACACGCGCGAACTGATCGCGCTGGGTGGTGAGCAACTTGTTGGTCAACTGGAGCGTGTTGTCGCTCGTTCGGTCGCCGAGAATTTGCCCACTGGCATAGAGGAAATCAACGAGAGGCGATGTGGCGGAGTCGAAACTCGAGTACGCAATGCCCTTGCCGTCCGCGTAGTTCTTCACGTTCGCCGAGCCGGACTTGCCAAGAAGCACATACGCGCCTGCAAGCGCCTTGATCAGCGCTTCATTGTTGGGGCCGACAAGCGGGGCGAGATCGGTCACGGTGCGCGTGGCGAACGTTCGATCGAGGTCGAGGTATTGGTAAAGGGGCTTGCCTGATTTGTCGACCGCGAAACCGTCCTTGTCGCGGCTTGCGTTCTCGCCGGGGACCGCGAAGGGCGCTGGCGGCGTGCTGCCATCGGACGTGATGTACGCGCCCGATGCGTCGAGATCGGCCAGGCCGTCTTTGTCTTTGTCGACGAACGGCGCGATGAGCGCGCTTCCGTCGAGTGCGGGCGCTGCGTAACCGCGCGAGTCACGTTTGACGAGGTGAAACGCTGTGCCGCCGCCGAGGCCGTCGGCCGTGCCGAGCATCAGCTCTCTCGCGCCTTCGCTGAACTCGCGAGGGCG
>CAMBEV010000315.1 GCA_945865595.1 Nannocystis exedens
TTCGCGCCCGCACCCGAAGCTGCCTGATACGTCATCGAGCTGACCCACTCGACCCATCCGCGAGCACAGAGGCCATTGAGCGCCATGAGCATCAAGCTCACCGTGCAATTTCCCCCGATGAAATCGCGCACGCCGCGATTGAGGGCAGCGTCGATAAGCTTGCGATTGACGGGATCAAGAATGATGACCGCGTCTTCTTCCATTCTCAGCGTTGAGGCAGCATCGATCCAATAGCCCTTCCAGCTTGCGCGCCGCAGCGCCGGGTACACCTCTTTGGTGTATTCGCCGCCTTGGCAGCTGACGATCAGGTCAAATCGCGCCAGCGCACCAACGTCTGCAGCGTCGCGCACCGGTCCGGTATCCAAGCCGATGTCCGGGCCTTTTCCGCCTGCTTGCGACGTCGAAAAAAAAGTCGCATTGACGTGATCGAAATCGCGTTCCGCTTTCATGCGCTCGACCAATACCGAGCCGACCATGCCGCGCCAGCCGATGATGGCAACCGTGGGCTTCATGCCAGGCAGTTTACACGCGGTGGGCCCAAATGCGGGCCAACTCGACCTACCCGTTCAGTGCGCGCTGGCGCAGCACTTCGTACTGAGCAATCGCGATCGCGACCGAAGCGTTCAGCGACGCAATGGGGCCGCTCATCGGAAGCTTGACGACGCTCGTGCAGAGCTGTTTCACGGTCTTACGCAGGCCTTTACCTTCTGCGCCGACAACAAGTGCTACGGGGCCGCGCAGGTCAACCGAGTGCAGCTCGTTTTGGGCTTGTGCGTCGAGTCCGAAGATCTCGATGCCTGACTGCAGCATCGCGCCCATTGCGCTCGTGAGCGAAGACACGCGGCAGAGGCGCGCGTGCTCGACGGCGCCTGCGGAAGCGCGAAACGTGGCCATGCTGAGCGGCGCGGAATGATGCTCGGGAAAGACGAGCGCATCGGCTCCGAGTGCAACTGCGGAACGAATCACCGCACCGAAATTCTGGGGGTCCTCGAGTTCGTCAAGTAAAATGACGAATGTGGGCTTGCTGTCGAGCAGCGTCGCGAGCGTTTCAAATTTGAGCTCAGGCGCGTACGCGAGAACACCTTGGTGACGAGCGGCCTTCGTCAGCCGATCGAGGTCGCGGCGCTCAACACGCTCGACGCTTATGCTGTTGTCGCGCGCGAACTTCTCGAGGCGTCCGAGTTCGGTTGAGTCGCCGGTTTCGATGCAAACGCGAACGATCTTGGATCCGTGTGCGCGAATCGCTTCGCGGACTGGCTGAATGCCACAAACCATGCGGCTCATTGTCGTCGTGCCTCTTTCGCTTCGTTTGCCATGGCGAGCGCCGCAGCGCGCGGATCTTGCGCATCCCTTATTGGGCGTCCAACAACCAACCAATTGGCGCCAGCCTGCATTGCCGCGCTGGGCGTGAGCACGCGCGCTTGGTCTTGCACGTCAGCGCCTCGCGGTCGAATGCCGGGCGTAATCAGGCAAGCCGCTTGACCAAACTTCCCTCGCAACAAAGACGCCTCATGAGGAGAACACACGAAATGCGTGACACCGGATTGCCACGCGAGTTGGGCGAGTGCGAGCACCTGGTCGGCGAGCGTGGCTGCAACGCCTGTTGCGTGAAGCGATGCTTGCGTATGCGACGTGAGGACCGTGACCGCGACGATTGCGAGGCCAGTCGCTTCCCCCGAAGCGCGCGCGACAGCACGCTCAAGCATGGGCGCGCCGCCTGACGCGTGCACGGTCAGCATTGACACGTTCAGCGCAGCAGCGCGTGCGACGGCGCGATCGACGGTCTCAGGAATGTCGTGAAGCTTCAGGTCGAGGAAAATAGATGCGCCACAGTTACGAACTGCCTCGACACTCTTGGGGCCGTCGGCCACGAAAAGCTCGAGTCCCACCTTCACCATCCCAACGGCGTCGCCGACTTTCTCGCACAGCGACACCGCCTCGAGCGTCGATGCAACGTCGAGCGCGAGAATCAGAGGCGAGTCCGTCATCCGCACATCGGGTCGCCAGGCGGGCACTTCGGAGGCGGGGGCTTCGCCGCACCGCCACCTGGAGGCGCGGCACCGCCACCTGGAGGCGCGCCGCCACCTGTAGGCGGCCTGACCCAGCGTTCACCGAGCTTGCCTGCCGCTTGCCGCGCGTCGTCTTCGGCCTTCTTGAGCTTGCGCTCAAGCTCGGCGATCTTCTCGGGATCTTTCGCGTTGTCGCGTTCGGCGCGCAGCCGCTTTGCGTCCGCGTCGGCCTTGTCGGCTTGCCCGCGAAGGTCGGCAACTTCGCGCTCGATGCGAGCCTTGTCGTCGGACGCCTTCTTGACGGCCATGCCGGCACCCACCGCAACGAGCACCGCGAGCACGCCGACACCGCCTGCGATGGCTGTGATGCGTTTCTTGCCCGCATCGTTTTTGACGACCGCGAGGTGGCGCTCATGCTCTTGCTGCTTTGCGATCTCGGCAAGGCGGGCTTGCGCTTCTGCATCGATCTTCGCTGTGGTGATGGTGGCTTCGTGCAATGCCGCGAGCTCAACCTGGCGTCGCTGCTCGTCGTGCAACCTGCGTTGCCGCTCGTCTTCTTCGGATCGAAGCCGCGCCTCGGCCGCTTCTTGGGCAAGGCGCGCACCTTCTAGACGCGCGCGCTCTTCATCCTCAGCGTGGCGCTGCACCGAAAGCTTCTCTTCCTCTTCTCGGACCTGCGCATCACGCAAAATGTCCTGAATCGAGGCCATTACCGACGATTCTTGCCGATCCGACATACGGGTATTCCTCATTCGTGGCTGGCCGCGGAAAAAAGACTTGGCGCGACCTTAGACAACTGGTTTCGACTCGAAGGGTAATGGGTTTGCGTGGGGGGCGCAAATCCGAATGTGTCCACAATAGGAATCGGACACGCGCGGGCAGGGAAGGCTTGGGTCGCTTTCGTGGGTACGCACTTTCGACGCCATGAACTAGACTCACAGGCCATGGCCATTTCAGTCCCCGCGCACATCACCGGAACCGTTTGGAAAGTCGAAGTGAAAGAGGGTGACGAAGTGGCCGAAGGGCAGGTGCTCGTCATCATCGAATCGATGAAAATGGAAATGCCGGTCGAGGCCCCCGAAGCCGGCAAGGTCACCAAGATCCATTGCTCCGAGACGCAAGCGGTCAACGAGGGGGACACGCTGGTTGAGCTCGGGTAGCGCGTTCCGTCTGCCAAGGACGGTCATTCTCCTCGGCGTGACTAGCTTCTTCACGGACATCGGGTCCGAGATGATCTTCCCGTTGCTGCCCATCTTGTTTGCCGACTTCGCAGGAGGCGCCGCCTTCCTTGGCATCATCGAGGGAGCTGCTGACGCACTCTCAAGCGTGCTCAAGCTGTATTCAGGACGCCTCGCTGATCGCTTGCCGCGGCGCAAGCCACTGGTCTTGGCAGGGTACGGCTTGTCAACGCTGGTTCGCCCACTGATGGCGGTCGCAGCTTCACCTTGGCACGCCTTGGCTATCCGGCTGGCCGATCGCACGGGCAAGGGCATCCGTTCGTCTCCTCGCGATGCTCTCATCGCCGATGCCGCGGAACCAGGAGCTGTCGGTCGGGCCTTTGGGTTTCACCGTGCCATGGATCATGCGGGGGCGGTCGTTGGCCCTCTCATCGCGACACTGCTTCTGGCGATGGGTCTCAACGTTCGGCCCATCTTTTGGATAGCGATCGTTCCAGGGGTCTTGGCAGTCGTCGCACTCTTGCTCGTCAACGAGGCTCCGCGAGAAAATACGGAACCGGCGAAACCAATCGCGCGATCAGACGCACCACTCCCACGCACGCTGAAGAGCTACCTCGGGATCCTGGCTCTGTTCTCGATCGGCAATTCGTCCGATGTGTTTTTGCTGCTGCGCGCACGCGACTTGCGTATTCCCTTGGTCGCGATCCCCGCACTCTGGGCGCTGCTTCACGTTTCAAAGCTCCTCTGGTCGACCGTCGGCGGCATCTGGTCGGACCGCGTACCCCGGGTGCACCTGATCGTTGCGGGCTGGCTCGTCTACGCCGCGACGTACTTCGCGTTCGGCGTCGCGGATCAGCCGTGGCACGGGTGGGCGCTGTTCATCGTCTACGGCGCGTTCTACGGTCTCAGCGAACCCGCCGAGAAGGCACTCGTGAAGGACCTCGCTCCCGAAGAGGCTCGCGGCACGGCCTTCGGATCCTACAACTTCATCGTGGGCATGGCATCACTACCGGCCGGGCTGCTGATGGGCGCGCTCTGGTCGTGGGGCGGGCATCAGGTCGCGCTTGTGGTGGGCGCACTGATAGCGCTGGGGTCGGCGTTCCTACTGGGCGTGTGGGAACTGACTCGACCTTCTCGAACGTGAATCAGAACGATACGGAACTTCCGCACCCACACGAGCCA
>CAMBEV010000316.1 GCA_945865595.1 Nannocystis exedens
AGCGCGGTCTTGCGTATTGCCACACGAAGTGAGCCTGCGCAGCGGGTCGTGCTGACGTTCGAAGACAACGGCAGCGGCATTTTACCTGAGCACCAGTCGCGCATTTTTTCTCCGTTTTTCACAACAAAAGCAGCTGGAAAAGGCACCGGGTTGGGCCTCGCCATCGTTAAACGCATCGTCGAGGAACACGCCGGAAGCGTCGCGGTCGAGCACACTGAACCTCACGGCACGCGTTTCGTCATCGCGCTACCGATCGACGTCCAAGACCCAAGCTGACCTAAGTTCACGTTTACAGAGGCGCACCACAGAAGTTACCGTCCTCTCCGTGACTCGCATACGTGTTGCCGGTGCCGTACGGCTTGCTCCGGCTCTGTGCCTAGCTTCGGGTGTTGCGCTCGCGGCACCCGCTACAGTCCAACTAAAAGGTCGCATCGTCGGTTACGAAAAGCTCGTGCCGGAAGTCAACGCGGAAGCGCAACGTTCGCCCCAAGCCTGGTACTCGTGGCGTATTCCGTGGGCACTGCGCGCGCGATTTCCGCTGCTCGTATCACGCGAAATATGCGTCGTGGCCCTCGCGGCCACCGCCACCCCCGCACTGGACCCGGTGCTCATCAAGGTAACCGGAGGGCGCACCAATCCCGTAACGCTTGTGGTCTCGCCGGGCACGCGCATCGCATTCAAGAACGCCGACCCATTTCCCCACGACCTCACCTCAGGCACCGCGAACTGGTCGCGCGCGATCATGCAGGCCGGCGGCACGCGCGAATGGACCCCCGCCGCACCTGGCGTCTCAGAGTTTCGCGACGACCTCTTCCCGAGCGTACGCACGTTCGTGGTTGCTGAGAAAAACGTCGCGGCCTTTGCCTTCCCTTCCGACAAAGATGGCTCTTTCGTCTTTACGCTGCCGCCCGGCGACTACACGGTGAAGGCCTACTTCGGTGGCAACCCTGTGGGTAGGCCGCTGACCAATGTTACTGTCCCGCAGCGCGGTCCTGCAGAACTGAAAGAACCCCTTGTTGTCAGCGCGGATGGCAAATGATGGTCCTTAGCCGCTTCTGGTACGCGCTCCTCGGCTTGCTTGCTGCCACCGCCGTGGGCTTCGCGTTTGCGCTCACGTTTCTCTACAACCAACGCGAAGACAGCCACAACGCAACGCAGCTCGCCGCCGACAGCCAAACGGTCGAGTGGTCCTTCAAGATCGACTCGCGACGCAGACTCGACGCGCTGCTTCCCATCGCCGTCAATCCCGGAGTCGCCAATCACACAGCCGAAATCGTCTACGCAGCTGGCAGCGCAGAAGCCCCAAAAATCGCCGGCTTTCGCCTCGAGCTCCAGAAGGCGCTGCGCACTGTTTCGGCCGCCGCAAAAGAGGCCAACGGGGGTGCGTATGCGCCCGACGTGGTGATGGTCGTCGGCCGTGATTCTCGGGTCTTGGGCATCGAACGCGTGCTTGCCGAAGCCGGAAGAGGACACCTCCCCGGGTGGTTCGACACGCTCGAGCAGAATCCCGATTTCGAGCTCGGGGGCTACTTCGCTGTTGTCGACGCGCTCGGCGGTTTCGAGCGCGACGACGTCTGGCAACTCGGCGACCACCTGTTCCTTGTCGCAGCTCGTCCCATCATCGCGGAAGGCTCAACGCAGCCGATAGGCGCGATCGTTGGGCTCAAAGCAATCGATGACGCCTTCGTCAAGACTCTTGCCAAATCCACGCGCACGAGCCTGGTGTTCTTCGCGCGCGGAAAACGCACGAGCGCGGGCGCCGACGTATCGCGTGATCCGGGCGAGCTCGACGCCGTGAGCGATGAACTTTCTGCGCTCCCTCGCAACCCCGAATTCGTTAACAAGATGCGCACCGAACCGCGCGCGATCCGGGCCAACGTCGGCGCCACCTTCGTACGACTGCCTGGTGAAGCCACCATGGCGGGTTTCGCAGTCATTCGTCAATCTGATTTCCTTTCGAGCCCACTCGAAGCGCAGGCTCGCTTACCGCAGTCGTTTCGCGAACACCTACCCGTCGCAGCGCTCGGCGGTATTGCCGCGCTTGCGTTGCTCATTGGCCTCCTGCTCACGTACGCAGAACATACCCTTCCATTGCGGGCTCTGCGACGTCAAGCAACTGAACTAAAAGATGGGGACGCCGATTCGCTCGTGCCAACGAAATTGCGCGGCGCGTATCGCGACGCAGCGGACGCGATCAACGACGGCATCGAGCGGGTTCTCATCAAGCGAGGCGGCATGAGCAGCCGTCCCGCCGACTTGTCCGCGATCCTCGGCCCAGCGGCTTCACGCACCCCAATGAGTGCGTTCGCACTGCCCGGCAGCGAACCGCCTCCCGCCGCCGCCAAGACCGCCCCGGCGCCGACCGAACCGCCACGACCCGCATCAAGCGCTTCGAGCGAGGAGGGTGAGTGGCTTCGTGTGTACGAAGAGTTCCTCGACATGAAACGTCAGTGCGGGGAGCCCGTTGAGGGACTCACGTTTGCCAAATTCACGGCGACGCTGCGGAAGAACCGAGACGCCCTCATGTCGCGGCACGCGTGCGTATCGGTTCGATTTACGGTCTACGCCAAAGAGGGCAGAGCGCAGCTCAAAGCGTCGCCGGTCCGCGATTCATAGGAGCTATCCGATGTCTGAAGTTCGAAACGTCATCATCATTGGTTCGGGACCTGCGGGGCACACCGCAGCGATTTACGCCGCACGCGCGAATCTGAAGCCACTGATGTTCGAGGGCATGGTTCGGGGCGGAGTCCCGGGCGGACAGCTCATGATCACGAACGACGTCGAAAACTATCCGGGCTTCCCACACAAAATCACCGGGCCCGACCTGATGACGGCCTTCCGCGATCAGTCGATCAACCAGGGCGCGGAGGTCCAAACTGAAGACGTCAACAAGGTTGACCTTTCGCCGGGCAGCCCGTTCACCGTTTGGGTGGGTGACGACAACGTCGAATACAAGGCACGCGCCGTCATCCTCGCCACCGGAGCCCAGGCGAAGTGGCTCAACATTGAGAGCGAGCACGCGCTCAAAGGCCGCGGCGTATCGGCGTGCGCAGTATGTGATGGCGCGTTCTTCCGCAACCAAGACGTCATGATCGTCGGAGGGGGCGACACGGCCATGGAAGAGGCCATGTACCTCTCGGGCATCTGCAAAACGGTGACCCTCGTTCACCGCAGAGAGAGCTTCCGCGCGAGCAAGACCATGCAAGACCGCGTGCTCGCCAATCCGAAGATCAAGCCGGTTTACAATTCGGCAGTCGACGAGGTGCTCGACGTGGCCAAGGGCGAAGTGACCGGCGTCAAGCTCAAGAACCTCCTCACGAACGAAGTGACCGCCGTCGCCGTTACGGGCCTCTTCGTCGCTATCGGCCACACGCCCAACACCGATCTTTTCGTAGGCCAGCTCGAATTGCACGACAACGGTTACATTAAGACGCAGCCAGGGACGTCAAGAACCAGTGTGCCCGGCGTCTTCGCGTCCGGCGACGTCCAAGACTTCGTTTATCGCCAAGCGGTCACCGCTGCAGGCACCGGCTGCATGGCAGCGCTTGACGCAGAACGTTGGCTTGCGGGCCAGGGAGGCCACTAACCCCATGCTCACCTCGAAGCTTCTCTCCGTTCTCTTCGTCGGGTCGATCTCGTTTGCCACAGGCCTCGCCGCGTGTGGGGGCAATGAGGCTCCACCGCTCGCTCCCAACAGCAACCTTACGGCGCCTACCACGGCCACTTCTGAAGCCGTTGTTGACGCGTCCGTAGCGACGCCCGTTGAGCCGCCTCACGCAAAGGCCGCGACGGTCCCCATGCCGGCAATCCGCCCGAGCACTTTGCTAGCCACACTCACGAAGGCGGGGCTCGACCCCAAGGCTCTCCCGCCCATGAGCAAGCTGTCGAAAGAGCAACGGCTCGTTCACATGCAACTCTTCACCGCGTCCCTCGGTATCCCGTGCGGTGAGTGTCACCAAGAGGGCAACCCCAAGGCCGAAACGCGTCGCACCAAGATCGCGAGGAAGATGTGGGACGAGTACGTCGTGAAGCTCACGATGGCGAATGGCGAACCTGTCTTCTGTGACTCGTGCCACCAGGGCAAAGTCAAGACACTTGACCGATCGGACAAGAAGGCCGTCGCCCATTGGATGGACGAGAACTTTGAACACGGCCTCAAGAAAAAAGACGGCAGCGAACACAGCTGCGGCTCATCGCAATGCCACAAAGACGAGGATTATCAGTTCCTTACGACCTGGGCGGCAGCTCCCTAGGGTGACGATGTAGGTTTTCTTGCGATAGAACGCGCGTTCAGGTAAGTTCATGCATCATGCAAGGTCTTACCGGTCGGCAACAGATGGTCCTCGACTTC
>CAMBEV010000317.1 GCA_945865595.1 Nannocystis exedens
AACCTCGCGATCAAAGGTGTCGCTGAGTTCTACGGCAACCTCTCGCCCAATCTTCCAGGTGGCAAGCCCCGTAACCACATCATCACGAGCGTGCTCGAACACAAGAGCGTGCTCGACACCTGCAAGCGCCTCGAGAAGGCAGGCTTTGAGGTGACCTATCTCCACGTCGACAAGGAGGGGCTCGTTTCACCCGAAGACGTCCGCAAGGCGATCACCGACAAGACCATCTTGGTCAGCGTCATGCTCGCCAACAACGAGATCGGCACTGTGCAGCCGCTCGAGGCGATCGGAAAAATTACGCGCGAACGCGGTGTTCTCTTTCACACGGACGCGGTGCAGGGGTTCGGCAAGGTCGACTTCGACGTGCAGCGCATGAACGTGGACCTTGCGTCGATCACCGCGCACAAAATGTACGGCCCAAAGGGAGTCGGCGCGCTCTATGTGCGCCGCAACAAGCCGCGCGTTCGCCTCGTTGCGCAGATCGACGGTGGCGGTCACGAGCGCGGCAATCGCTCAGGCACGCTCAACGTTCCGGCAATCGTAGGCTTTGGCAAGGCATGCGACATCATGCTCGCCGAGGGCAAGGCAGAATCGGCAAGAATATTGACGTTACGCGAGCGCCTTCGCACAAAGATCACGACCAAGCTCTCAGACGTGTACCTCAACGGGTCGTTCGAGCATCGGTTGCCCGGCAACCTCAACCTCTCGTTCAATTTTGTCGAGGGAGAGGGCTTGATGATGGCCATCAAAGACGTCGCCGTCAGCTCTGGTTCGGCATGCACGTCCGCCAGTCTTGAACCGAGCTACGTGCTTCGCGCGTTGGGCGTGGGCGATGAGCTCGCGCATTCCAGCATTCGCTTCGGCCTCGGGCGCTTTACGACCGAAGAAGAGGTCGACTTTGTGGCCAACTTGGTCGTCAATAAAGTTGAGAAGTTGCGCGAGATGTCTCCGCTCTGGGAGATGCATCGCGAAGGAATCGATCTTAAGTCGGTCGCCTGGGTGGCCCACTAATGCACGTTCGGACAGTGAGGAGTAAGCCATGGCGTACAGTGAAAAAGTAATCGAACACGCAGAAAATCCTCGCAACGTTGGCACGCTCGACAAGAACGATCCGAACGTTGGCACCGGCTTGGTGGGCGCGCCCGCCTGCGGTGACGTGATGCGCCTGCAGATTCGTGTGGGCGACAATGGCGTCATTGAAGACGCAAAATTCAAGACCTTCGGCTGCGGCTCGGCGATCGCATCGTCGTCGCTTGCGACCGAATGGATAAAAGGTAAGACGATTGACGAAGCCGAAACCATCAAGAATGTCGACATCGTCAATGAGCTGAACCTTCCACCCGTGAAAATTCACTGCTCGGTCCTTGCCGAGGACGCGATCAAGACCGCGATTGCCGATTACAGAAGGAAGAAGGAAGCACGCACCGCGTGAGGCTCTCATGATGAGTGACACCCAAGCGACAAGCAGCCACGTGGCGCCGCCGAACGAGACACCGACGCCGACCGATGCCAAGGCGCTGAGCCTGACGGTCAGTGCTGGTGCGGTCGAGGCGATCGCTCGGCAGATGAAGAAGCGCGGCACGATGGACGCTGCGCTTCGCGTCGGCATTCGAGGCGGCGGCTGTTCGGGGTTCTCGTACGTGATTGAGTTTCACGATGGCCCGCCGCACGCGCGCGATCGGGTGCTCGATTACGCGTCGGCCGATGGCGTGCCTGTTCGCGTGGTCGTTGACCCGAAGAGCCTCATCTACCTCAATGGCACCGAGCTCGATTGGGAGCAGACGGTTATGCAGCGCGGCTTCAAGTTCATCAACCCGCAAGAGAAGACCAAGTGTGGGTGCGGCCATTCGTTCACGATGTGACGGCCGTTACCGAGAGAGTATTCACCTCCCTCGGATGGGTTACCGCAATGAATCCATTTGAAGTGCTAGGCCTACCGGCGGTTTTTGCGCTCGACTTGAAAGCGGTCGAGAAGCGGCACCGTGAGCTTTCGCGGACGCTGCATCCGGACAAATTTGTTGGGGCCGGTGCCAGCGAGCGTCGGCACGCACTCGGAAAAGCAGTCGAGGCGAACGAGGCCTTTCGTGTGGTGCGTGATCCGGTGGCACGCGCGGAGGCCCTGTTGCGGCTGGCCGGCGCTGCCGTCGGTGAGGGAGCCGAGCCCACCGCAGCGCCCGAATTCTTGATGGAGGTGATGGAGTGGCGCGAGGCGCTGGCGGAGGCCCGAGCCACGCGTGATGGCGCTGCGGTCGCGACGCTGGCGCGCGAAGTGGGTGGGCGGGCGCAGGCGAGCGAAGCGATCTTGGCAGCGGCTTTTGTTGGCCGCGCACCCGATCGTGCCCAATTGGAACTCGCGCGGATACAATTGGCCGCGCTTCGCTTTTACCGACGCTTCCTCGAAGAGGTCGCGGCGATCGAAGAAGCATGGCAAGACGAGGCAGCGCCGTGAGCCTGCTCGAGATTTTCGACCCGAAGGCTCCACCGCGTCCCATCGGCATCGACCTGGGAACGACGAACTCGCTTGTCGCGAGCGTGGGCGGAGACCGGCCGTCCGTGATCGAAGACTGCTTCGGCAAGGTCATGGTTCCGAGCGTTGTCTGTTACGAAAGCGACGGCACTGTCATCGTCGGTGAGCGTGCGAAGGAGCTCGCAGCGCTCAAACCGCAAGACACCATCGTGAGCGTCAAGCGCTTCATGGGTCGCGGGGCCGACGACGCTGAGACTCGCCGCATGGGTCCGTATCGCTTCGTGGAGGCCTCTGCCGGGCAGGCGAACGTGGTCCGCTTCGACGTGGCCGGGCGCGCGCCAGTTTCACCCGTTGAGGTGAGCGCCGAGATCTTGCGGGCCCTGAAACTTCGCGCCGAGGACGAGTTGGCAAGCGTGGGCGGCGCAGTGATTACCGTGCCCGCATACTTCGATGACGCGCAGCGCCAGGCCACAAAAGACGCTGCGCGCCTTGCGGGCCTAGAGGTCTTGCGATTGCTCAACGAGCCGACGGCAGCCGCGCTCGCCTACGGCCTTGAGCACAAGAAGAACGGACTCTTTGCGGTGTACGATTTGGGCGGCGGCACCTTCGACGTCACCGTCCTGCTTCTTGACGATGGCGTGTTTCAGGTCAAGTCGACCGGCGGCGATAGCCAGCTGGGTGGCGACGACATGGATCGCGCCATCGCCGAGCTCGTGCTCGCGCAGCTCGACGTCAAGGCCGACGTGGCGAAGGCGCCTGGGTTTGTTCGGGAGCTCCTTGACCTCTGCCGGCGCATTAAACACGGGCTCACAGAGGCCCCAGAAGTCGAGGCCGAACTTCGTGTTGAAAATGTACTACGGAAGGTACGAATAGGCCGCGTGGCCTTCGACGCGGCCATCGCTCCATTGCTCGAACGCACCGGTGTCGCCAGCAGGCGTGCGCTTCGTGACGCGGGCATCAAGGCGGCAGAGCTCGATGGCGTGATCCTCGTGGGTGGGTCGACACGCGTGCCTGCCGTTCGTGACTTCGTTCGCGCGCTCTTTGGGCAAGAGCCGCTCGCGAACATCGATCCCGATCAGGTCGTCGCCCTTGGCGCGGCGATTCAAGCCGACTTGCTCGCCGGGCATGGCAACACCAAAGACGTCCTGCTTCTTGACGTTTTGCCTTTGTCGCTCGGCATCGAGGTGGGCGGCGGCGTGGTCGACAAAATTCTTCCGCGCAACACAACCGTGCCTTGTGGCGCGCGTGCGACTTACACGACGCAAGAAGACAACCAGACCGGGTTTGAGATCCACGTCGTGCAGGGTGAGCGCGAGCTGGCAGCGGACAATCGCGGGCTCGCGCATTTCTTTCTCAAGGGGATTCCGCCGATGCCTGCAGGCCTTGCGCGCCTCGAGGTTGAATTCCACGTCGACGCTGATGGGCTCTTGAGCGTGTCGGCCCGAGAGGCAACGACGGGTCTTGCGCAAACGATTGAAATCAAGCCGTCGTACGGTCTAGACGACGAGGCTGTCGAGCAGATGTTGCTCGATGCGTTCGATCACGGTGAAGGCGACCTTCTCGCGCGACGGCTGGCCGAGGGACGCGTCGACGCTCATCGCCTCGTGCTCGCGACCGAGAAGGCACTGGTGGCCGATGCTGACCTTCTCGACGAGGCGGAGCGGTCGTGCATCGAAGAGGCACTTGCGGCGTTGCGCGCAGCGGCTCTTCGCAATGAACCCGGGTTGATCACGAATGCAATCGCCGCGGTTGACGGCGCCACGAAGGACTTCGCCGGGCGCCGAATGAACCGCGCAATCGCCAAAGCGCTCGAGGGCCAAACGCTGGACGCGGTGGAGAAGACTGTGGAGCACGCCTTGGGCATCGACGCCGCACACGCCAGG
>CAMBEV010000318.1 GCA_945865595.1 Nannocystis exedens
GCGAAGAAGAAGTCGTCAGTCAACTTGACATCTCTCATCGCGGTCGAAGAGATGGCTTGGGGCGACGGAGGACTGCTTCTCACGTTGCCCGGCCCGGGTCTTGGCGGGCCGCCGGTGCGCGCGAGCGGAACACCCGAGCAGAAGGAACGCTTCTTCGGCGTGTTCAAAGACATGTCGAAAACGCTCGCGTGGGGAGCCTACGCACTCACCGAACCTGGCGCCGGCAGTGACGTTTCAGGGATTCGTGCGTCGTGCCGAAAGGACGGCGACGAGTGGGTCATTAATGGCAGGAAGTGTTACATTACGAACGGCGCGCGCGCCGCGTGGACGGTTGTGTTCGCGACGATCGATCCTGCGATGGGGCGTGCCGGACATCGCGCCTTCGTGGTCGAGAAGGGCACGCCTGGGTTCGGCGTCGGGCGCATCGAAGAGAAGATGGGCCTTCGCGCCAGTGAGACGGCAGAGCTCGTCTTCGAAGAGTGCCGCGTCCCTGTGGCGAACTTGCTTGGGGGTGAAGAAAGTTACCAATCGAAGGAAGGCTTCATGACCGCCATGAAGACCTTCGACAACACGCGCCCTCTCGTCGCCGCGATGGCCATCGGCATCGGCCGCGCAGCTCACGAGTACGCCCGCGATTTCGTCAAGGAACATTACCTTCTTCCGCGTGCGATTCCGCGTTACGCAGCTATCGCCGAGCGCATCGCGAAGGTTGGCAGGCAACTCGAAGCTGCGCGCATGGTGACCTGGCGAGCAGCTTGGATGGCCGATCAGGGTATGCCTAACGCGAAAGAATCGAGCATGAGCAAAGCGCTCGCAGGTCAAGCGGCGATCCATGCGTGCATTGAGGCAATCGACATTTGCGGCGCCGAAGGCAGCATCGGTCGCGAGCATCAGCTGCTCGAAAAGTGGTTCCGCGACATCAAGGTGTACGACATCTTTGAGGGGACCGGAAACATCCAGCGCATCGTGATCTCGAAGCGCGTGATCGAGGGCATCAAGGGTTTTTAGAATAACCCGACTGTGAACTGCACCGCACCGGGGCTTTCGTAGAAGCGCCGCGTGAGGTTGAAGCCATAGTCGATCACCAGTGGACCAAAAGGCGTGACCAGGCGAATGCCAACGCCGGAGGCTACGCGGACCTTAAAGGGCATCTCGAACACGTTGCTCGCTTCGCTCCACAGATTGCCGACGTCCGTGAAGACGACGCCATCGAAGGGCGCGCGAATCGGGAACCGCAACTCGGCGCGTGGGTTGAACATGAAGTCACCACCACGCGTTGGGATGTTCGCTAGGGTGAGGCCATTCGTGCCTTCGACAAGTTGCTTGTCGAATTCGTACGGCATGAATGAATCTTGCAACCAGGCGCGCATCGAGTCGACGCCGCCCATAAAAAATAGACGATCGGGATAGGTCGTCGAACGCGAGGGCTGCAGTTGCAGGTTTTGCCCCAGGCGCAACTGAAAGGCGAGTGTCACGCGTTTCGCGATCGGAATGTAAGCGCTCGCGGTCTGCGTCAAGCGGAAGAACCGGCCTTGGTTGGTGCGAATGCTCGGGTCGGCATTGGGTTCGAGCGAGTGCCAATTGACAAACTCAACACTCGTCGCGAAGTAAGTGCCGCGATGGGTGTTGAACGCGTCGTCGCGGTTATCCAGCGTGACTGCCGCCCGTGTCGCAAACGCGAGACTCGCCCCATCGGGGACGCGTAACAGCCGTCCCAAGGCGAGCGCAGCGTCGGGGTCGGTTGCCTGGAGCACACTGAGGTACTGGGCCGAGGTGTCGCCGCGATAGAACACCGCCGTGTTGTGCTCGGCGCTTTGGGACAGCGACAGGAGGACGTTCTTCCGCGGGCGATAGGTGAGCGTGGGGACCGCACTGAATTTTTGCAGCACGAAGTCGCGTTGGATGTCGCGCGCGTGGATGAGGTCGACCTGGCCGGTCATCCGCGAGCCGAGGCCGATCTCAGGGAAGAGCAAACTGAGGGTGAGGCGCCTCCCGACGCGATCGCATTCGTGGCGGGAGCTGGCACAGGCGATCTTGAAGCCCTCCAAAACTGTGTCTGGCACCAAGGGGTCAGGTAGGTAAGAAACTTGACCGCGAGCGGTCAGGCCAATTGCCGCTCCGAACAGGTTGCGATGGCCGTACTCAACGAATGCGCGAACACCTTCACCGGTCGAGAAGCCGGGACGCACCTCGATGTACTGAGGAACGCGCTCCACTACCGAAACGACGATCGTTTTTTCGCGTTCAGCGACGAAGGGGTCCTCCATTGCAACGTTCACGCTCGTGAACGGGCCGAGCGTTGCGATGGCCTCTTCGGTCTTTCGCGCTTCGTCGGCCCGAAACGGTAAGCCCGCACGAAGTGTGATGCGCCGCCTTACGATGCTCTCTCTCGTGTGATTGAGACCACGAATGTCAACGCGTCGCACGTAGACGAGCTCACCTTCGGTGATGTCAAAGCGCACGCGCACGCGCGTATGATCGTCGGACTCTTCGAGCGCGTACTTCACTTCGGCGAAGGGATAGCCCTCGGTACGATAGAAATCGGCGAGCTTGCGCGCTGCGGCTTCCATCGTCACGAGGTTGACCGGTTCGCCAAACGGCAGCACGGCTTCTCGGCCGAGTTGACGATGCGGGAACGCTCTCACTCCCGTGAAAGCGACGTCGTACAGGGTTGACTGGGGACCGAGCGTGACGGGGATCACAACATCGAGTCGGTTGGCGCACCGAACACCTTTGGCGGCACTTGGCGTACACGTGAGCGCCGGTGCGAACGGTGGCGAAGCGAGAGGCAACCCCGTTGGATCGTATACGCATAGGTCCCTTGGTGGCGCGGGCAGAGGCACGGGGTCGCAGGTGCCGGGGTGAGAGCTCGGCTTGCATGTGGCGCGCACGACGTTCAGCGGTCCAACGCGCGCGTGTAAATAGCCCTCGTTGCGGTACAATTCCTCGACGTGCTCGATGGCGCGGTTGTATGTCGTCGCGTCGAACGCTTTGCTGGCTTCGAGATCGAGGGGAATGGCACGTTTCGTCGCTTCGCCCCGCAAGAGAATGTCCGTGCCCACGGGGTGAGGCTGAGCAAACAGGTCGCTGCCCGGAAGCTCCTCTTCAAGGAAGCTATCGATCTCGGTACCGATGTCGCGCGCGGATCGCGGTCCGCCGCCTCGGAGCTTGTCAATCACGTTCGGCTCTAGGCATGGGTAACTGCGCGAGTACACTTTCGCGCGCACTCCCTCGTCGATCGTGAGGACCACGTAGCGAACTGCGTCGGTGCGTTGACCGCCGACCGCGGAGCGCACTTTAGCGTCCGGAAACCCTCGCTTGCGATAGTAGGTTGCCATGTGCTCGCCGAACTGCGCTGGGTTGCGATCGGCGGTGTCGCTCTGGAGTTCGAGCGCACCCATGAGTGATTCACTGTCGAGACTACTGTTGCCTCGGAGGAGCAGTTCGTACCTCGCTCCAGTGTCGACATGGACACGCAGCGTCACGCCGCCTTCGTAGAGGCCTACGTCGTGCGTGACCCGCGCATCGAAGTACCGCGCGCTGCGCAGCTTGTTCTCGAGCTTAGTGTCCGCGCTCGTGAGGGCCCCTTCGTCTGCGCGTTCTCCAGTGCCAATCGCATAACGCGAGACAAGCGCTTCGATCGCAGCCAGGGGTGCGCCTGTCGAGTAAAATTCGCGCCGCCGTAACACGGTGGGAGCCCCCGCCACGATGTTCATGATGATGATGAACCGCCGCGGGATCAGAGCGGGCCGAAGCGACGCCGCGATCTTCGCGTCGGGAAACCCGCTTTGCTGGAGCACACGCCTTACGCGCTCGGTCGCCGCAGCCCATTCTTGCGTCTCGAAGTCTGAGCCCGGCATGATTCCGAACTCGCGAGAGAGAGCGTCACGGTCGATCGTTGCGTTGTCGATCGCGATGGCGACTCTATCAACGATCCCTCGTTCGCTCGCCTTCACGATGATTTGAACGCCGTCGTCTGCGCGATCGAGCTCGATGCGTGCGTTTGCGAAGCGGCCGGATGTTTCGAGCTCCGCGAGAATCTTTGACGGCACGGTGATGTCAAATGCGCTTCCTTCGGTTACCGATAGGAAGTGAGGGAGGTCTATCTTCGTGCCGGCAAGCAGCGGCGTGATGATAACGTCAATTTTATTTACCTTTAGGCCGATGTATGCCGAGAGGCTCGCTTGCAGCTCAAGCTTAGGGATCGTTGAAAGCGGCGCCTGCGTGACGTTCGGGCGAAGCGGGCGGAACTTTCCGCGGCGTGGGGCGTTCGCAAAGTTTGGCGATTGGGCG
This sequence comes from Nannocystis exedens, assembly GCA_945865595.1. Taxonomy (GTDB): domain Bacteria; phylum Myxococcota_A; class Polyangia; order Polyangiales; family Polyangiaceae; genus JAHFDX01. Next base: position 4,294 of record CAMBEV010000318.1, read on the forward strand.
ATCGCGGGCGTCACCATGAGCACGAACAGAACGGTGCCCAAAACGCGGA
>CAMBEV010000319.1 GCA_945865595.1 Nannocystis exedens
AGTTTTCGCGTCGACGATCTCTCCCGCCCTGCACGCGGCAAGCGCGATCGAGAGGGGCACATCGATGACTTCTGCTCCGTGCTCGAGCGGCGAACCGTCAAGACTGGGTACGACAAAACGAGAGCGGTCGACCTCCACGTGAAAAAAGAGGTGCCGCTCCGCGAGCAGACCGCCGGACGGAAACGTCGGTGGTCCGAGATCGTAAAGGTCAGCTTCATTGACCTTTGCCCCAAGCTCCTCGTGCAGCTCGCGAACGGCACATGCGCGCGGAGACTCACCCGGTTCGATAAGCCCAGCGGCCACTTCCCATTGATTGCCAACGACCATTCCCTCATGGGTGACCATCTCAGCAGCATCAGTCCGAAGCGCAGAGGGGGGGCGCAGCGCCGATCGCAGGATGACGTATCGCTCTCCGTTACGAAGGAAGTGGGCCGCGATCACAGCCGCGTCGAGGGCCTCGCGCGTCGCCATATCGTACCTAAACGGATTACTTTTCTCTCCCGCGGGATAGTGAGCGACAAGCGACAAGCGCCGCAGGTTCACGAAACCTCCGCCCAGGCTTGAGCGATCGGTGAGGTCGTCGTCCAGCGTGAGGCGAATGCTCGGCGGGAGAGGGAGCAGCACCGGCTCAATGTCGCGCTTCGGATCAGGTTTGGGCAAGCGCAAATTGGCCCCTCTAATGAGTCGTTGCCAGATTCGAGCGAAGAGAGGAAACTTTTGCGGTCGCCGCGCGTTCTCACCCCTACCCCTCCATGTCGCCAGCTTTCCTCCACGCTCTTCAGCGAACCGACCGGCGTTTGCGCCTGCGGGCAGCGCTGAACGTTGGGCTGCGCGCCTTGGTGTGTGCCCTCGCGTTGAGCATCGTGGCCGTCGCTCTCCGTAAGCTTGGCTTCGTGTCGGAGCGGGCAGCGCGCGTCGCGCTCGGCGTGCTGGGGACCCTCACCCTCGCTGCGTTCTTGGTACCAGCCGTGCTGCGGCGCAAGTCCCTCGACGCGGCGATGCACCTTGATGCGCATCACAAGTTGCACGACCGCATGGCCAACGCGGTGGCATTTTCAGCCGTTCCTTCGAGCGAGCGTTCGGGGTGGATGGTGGCGGCGATCGCTGATGCAGAAGGCCGCGCGCTCGACCCGAAATCCGCGTGTCCGGTCAGAGCGCCAATCGATTCGCTCTTCGCGTTGCCTCTCGTGCTTGTGCTCGTGCTCGCGCTTGTCTTCGAAGTGCGCCGGCACGAGGTCATTGTCCCGGTCGCGAAGATCATCAACCCGGTTGACGTTACCCCTGATGATCTTGAGGCTCTGCGCGAGTTCGCAAAACAGCTCGAGCAGCGCGCCCAAGATCCAGAAACGAGGGCTGCGCTCGAAGAGTTCAACAAGCTCATCGAGGACCTCTCCAAGCACCGCCTTGATCGCGACGAAGCGTTCAAGCGCATGCAGTCGCTCGAAGAAAAACTGGGTGGCGGCCTCGAGCAAAGCGCCGACAGGAAGTCGTTCGAAGAGGCGATGGCCAAAATGGGCAACGAGCTTAACAAATCCGAGCTCGCGAAACCCATCGGCGAAGCGCTGGCTAAGAAAGACTTCGCGAAGGCCGAGCAGGCCATGCGCGATCTCGCGAAGAAGTTGCGCGACGACAAGAACAAGGCCGGAGACAAGGCGAAGCTCGAGCAGATGCGGGACGCCCTGAAGAAGGCGGCGGCGGAGGCAAAGAGGCAGCGAGACGACCTTCTCAAGAAGCGCGATCAGGCCAAGGAAGATCTGCTCAAGCAGAAACAGAAGATGGGCGACGGCGGGGCGAGCGAAGAAGAGCGAAGCCTTCTCGAGAAGAAGCAGCGTGAGCTCGATCGCCTCGATCGTGAATTGCAGCAGGCGGGGCGAAACGAGCGTCAACTTGATCGGCTCGATCGTGAGCTGTCGAAGGCGGCCGAAGACCTGCTGAAGGACATGGGAGCGTCCGCGAGTGACCTTGAGCGCGGTGCGGAAGATCTCAACCGGATGTCCAAAGAGCAGATGAGCGAGCGTGAGAAGCAAGACCTCATCGAACGTTTGAAAGAGCTGCGCGAGCAAATGCGGCGCGAGGGTCAGAGCGGCCAAGGTCAGAAGCAACGCATGAAGCGCTTTCAGAAAAAGGCGCGCGGCGGCAAGGGCCAGGAGGGCGGCGGCCAAAAGGGCCAGGGCGGCAAAGAGGGCCAGGAACAAGGCGACGACGAGGGCGATGAAGAAGGTCAAGAGGGCAAGGGCAAGGAAGGCCAAGGCAAGGAGCAGGGCGGAAAGAACGGCGAGGTGTGGGTGGTCGGAGCTGGCGGCAAGAAGATGCTGCTCCTCTCTCGGGGCCAGGGCCAGGGGCAGGGCCAGGGCCAGGGCGGGGACCAAAAGGGCTCGGGCTACAGCGGCGGATCAAGCCACGGCGAAAATGTAAGTGGTAAGGGCACGAATCCGAACTTGGGCACGCAGGATAGCGAGCTAACCGGTCAAGATACTGGACAAGGGGGCTCGAACAGCCGGACGATTCGGGGCGCGGCGTCGAGGGGGTTTGCTTCGCGCGCCTACAAAAAGACGTATCGCGAGTACCATACGGTCGCTGAGGACACGCTCTCGCACGGCGAGAACAAAGATGCGATTCCCGGTGGCTACCGTTTCTATGTTCGCCGCTACTTCGATCTCATTCGACCACGCGAGCCATAACTGACGCATAGCGGTAGAGGCGCTGACCTGATCGGCGCGGTCCTTTCCACGAGACGGAGGAAATTGTGAGCGACGAAGTTCGGCAAGCAGTGAAAGCGTTCCAACGTGATGTCGGCGCACTGTTCGAGGAAATAAGCAAGGTGATCGTCGGCAACCGCGATGTTGTCGAAGGTACAGTCACTTGCCTATTGGCAGGGGGTCACGCCCTGCTCGAGGGGGTGCCAGGTCTAGGCAAGACCATGCTCGTGCGTACGCTCGCCGATGCATTGAGCCTTAGCTTTTCGCGGGTGCAGTTCACGCCCGACCTCATGCCAGCGGACATCGTGGGCACGACGGTGATCAGCGAAAGCGACCGCGGCGGCAAGCTGTTCGAGTTTCGCAAGGGGCCAATCTTTGCCAACATCGTGCTCGCCGACGAAGTGAACCGCGCGACGCCGAAGACGCAGAGCGCCTTGCTCGAAGCCATGCAAGAGCATCGCGTCACCGTGGGGCGCGACACCCACGTGCTCGCGGAGCCATTCGTTGTGCTTGCGACGCAGAACCCCCTTGAAATGGAGGGCACCTATCCCCTGCCCGAAGCGCAGCTCGATCGGTTCTTGCTCAAGCTGCACGTGCCGTTCCCTGGCCGAGAAGACTTGCACAAAATTCTTGACCTCACGACTACGGGGGTCGTGCCGACCGCCAAGAGCGTGCTCACCCAAGCGCGCATTCTCGAGCTCCAGAAGCTCGTGCGCGATGTGCCGGTTGCGCGTCACGTGCAAGACTTCGTGGTGCGTGTTGTGCACGCCACCCACCCGAATGCAGACGCCGGAAGCGAGCCACCTGAGCTCACGAAGCGCTTCGTGCGCTACGGCGCGTCGCCACGTGGGGCACAAGCTGTTCTGCTCGCCGCAAAGATCAAGGCGCTTTACGATGGACGATTCGCTGTGAGCACAGATGATGTCAAGGCAGTTGCCTATCCGGCGTTGCGGCACCGAGTTTTGTTGAACTTTGAGGGCGAGGCGGAGGGCGTCAAGACGGATGAAGTCATCGGCGCAATCCTCAAAGCAATCCCTGTACAGGGGGGCTGAGGAGGCGCGTGGGTCTTCTCGATCGGCTGACTTCGGCGGTGTTCGACCGCACGAAACGAGTCGCGCACGACGATAACGACGAAGTTCTCTTCGACGACGATTTTCAACGCAAGCTCGAGTACTTGGCGCTGGTGAGTCGGCGTGTTTTCTCAGGCCGTTTGCGCGCGCAACGTCGTACGAGAAAGACCGGCAGCGGTATCGAGTTTGCCGACCACCGCGAGTATCAGCCCGGCGACGACCTTCGCTACCTCGACTGGAACGTCTACCAGCGCTTCGGCCGCCTGCTCATCCGGATGTTCGAAGAAGAAGAAGACCTCTCTGTTTATGTGGTGGTGGATGCCAGCGCATCAATGGCCTTTGGCCGAGGCAAAAAATTTCGCCACGCACGAAGGCTTGCCGCGGCGCTTGCTTACGTCGGGCTCGCGAATCTCGACCGGGTGACCGTCGTGACGACGGCGGACGACGTGATCGACCATTTGCCCGAAACGCGCGGCAAGGGCCGTATCTTTCGCGTCTTTCGCTACCTCGAGGCCGCAAAAGCGGGAGGCTCCACCGATTTCTCCTCGGCGCTGCGCACTTTCG
>CAMBEV010000320.1 GCA_945865595.1 Nannocystis exedens
CGTTTTTGTAGTGAGCCGTGATCGCGGCAACGACCTTGAACTTCACCGCGTCTGGGCAATCGACGCGAAGCTCGGGTGTGACAAATGTCTTTGGCACGTCAGCGAGCATTTCGCCGATCGTTCGGTCGTCGTGCGCGAGGATCTCGAGCAGGCGGAGGCCGGCGTAGAGTGCATCGTCGTACCCAAAGTAGCGATCTGCGAAAAACAGGTGCCCTGACATCTCACCGGCGAGCAGCGCGTGCTCCTCTTTCATCTTCGTCTTGATCAGCGAGTGGCCAGTCTTCCACAGAATCGGACGACCTCCGTGCTTCGCAATGTCGTCGTAGAGCGTCTGTGAGCACTTCACCTCGCCGATCACCGCGGCGCCCGGATGCTCACGCAAAAGGGCGCGCGCGAAAAGGATCAGCAATTTGTCGCCCCAAATGATGTCGCCATTCGCATCGACCGCACCAAGACGATCAGCATCGCCGTCGTAGGCGAGACCAACGCGTGCGCCCGTTTCACGCACACGCGCGATCAACGCTTCGAGATTTTTCGAAACCGTTGGGTCGGGGTGATGATTCGGAAATCGGCCGTCCATTTCGCAGAAGAGCGGATCGGGGTTCAGCCCGAGCCTGCGCATGCATGCGAGGCCGAGCGGTCCACCGGACCCGTTGCCGGCATCGATCACGAACTTGACGTTCGTATTCTTAAAAGTAACTCGCGACGTTACACGTTCGATGTAGTCGGGCTTGTGGTCCACTGCCACGTATGTGCCTTCCGTCGGTGCGTCAGCCACGAAGTGCTCTTCCTCGATCAAGGCGCGGAGCGTCTGAATTTCGGGTCCATAGAAGCTCGCCTTGCTGCGAACGAGCTTGAAGCCGTTTTCGTCACCGGGATTATGGCTGCCGGTGATCATGATCCCGCCGCCCACGTCTAAAGCGTGCGCCGCCGAGTACAAATATGGCGTCGGCCCTACGCCGATGTCGATCACTTCGAGGCCCGTGCGACGAAGTCCCGACGTCAGTGCCGCAAAGAGGCGATCGCCCGAGAGCCTGCAATCGCGACCCACGGCGATCCGCCGTACGCCCTCTTGCCACATCGTCCCCAGGCCACGGCCGATGGCGTGTGCCACTGGGTCAGTTAAGTCGCGATCGGCCACGCCCCGAATGTCGTACTCACGAAAAATCTGCTTCGGCACCTGCATACCGCTTTCTTCGTACGACTTGCTGCGTGCGGCAAGTGACTCTCGCTACTCTCGCTAGTCAGGGCGAGCGAGACAAAGAGGGCTAGATGTGGCAAAAGTCGGGCCGTGGACGCTCTTCCTCCGCCACCGCCGCAGGTCATCAGGCCAGCGCCCGCCTACGTGTACGGGCCCGGTGACATTTATGCACGCGACGATCACGAGCGAAAGTTGTGCGAGAAGGCGGCAAAAACGGACTGGCTTTACCTTTCGGTGGCGGGGCTGACGACGGTTGGCGCGGTGTGGCTCAATGGGGAAACGAAGTTCGCGCCGAGCGTGCCCATTCGCTTTGCGGGGCCCGCAACGATCGGGCTGTCGGTGGGCTGGCTCGTCGGGAGTTTGCCGCTCGCGCTTCCGCAGTGCAGCGAGACCGGCATGCGGTTCGGTGGACGTGAGGGCGATGTGCGAAGTTACTTCTTCCTCGGCGCGTCACTCGCCCTTGGAAGCGCCGCGCTCGCGTCGATCACGATGGCAATTGCGACCGGCCAGCAACCGCAGGAGTGGTCAACGCTCGAGCGCTCCGCACGTGTCGCGACCGCGTCGGCCTTCGCGTTTGGTGGCGCGCTGCTGCCCTACCTCCTCCCGCCCAAGACGTGGCGTGCAGCGGAGGAGTTGCGCAAGTTGCGTTTCGAGGCGGGCGCAGAGAGCGCGTTTGTCGGTTACTCAACCTCGTTTTGACTTGTGTCACCAAAGGAATCGACATGCATTCTTCTTACTGGACAGTCAGTTTTTCGTTCCTCGCTCTCATGCTCCCTGGCTGCGGTAAGGCCAACAAACAAGGGGGCGAGACCTCCGCGGGGGCAGCCCGACCGACCGACCCAAAGAGCGTCGCGCCGGGTGGCGGCGTGAGCGAGCGCGATCAGGTCGTCAACCGTTCCTGCGAGCTCCGAGCGGCCGGAGAGTGCGTCGCCAAAGCGCGGGCGGCCCCGGCGTACTTCCAGAGCGAGAGCCAGAAGATCGCAGCGTCCCCGTTCGACTTCTCGATTGCGCGCGTGTGGCTCAAGGGCTCGTGCGCGAAGGGCGACAAGCCCGAGAAGCGGCAAGACGCAGATGGGTTGAAGCTCATTGGTAGATCCTACCCTTTCGTAAGTTGTTGGCTATTCACCGACGAAAGGGCAGGACCCCCTTTCAAACCGTGCGTGCGGATTTCCCGCACACGGCTTACCGGTGGTGTCTCGGGTCGCAGCATTACGCAGCCTCCGGGTATTGGACGGTGCCTCGCAGGCGATGGAGTCCGAAGGCGTGGAAGTAGTCGCGCTCCCATCGTTTCCACTCGCCCGGCCGGAGGTTTCGTCCCTTGCGCTTGATTCGCAAACTGATGAGACGGCGCCACACGTACGTATCGAGTTGATTGAAGCAAGCCGCGGCGTTCCCTGTGCGAAAGTAGTTGCCCCACCCGCGCAAGACGGGGTTGAGCTTGTCAATGACCTCACGGATGTCCGCGTGGCATCGGCTTCTCGGGGTCAACTCGCGCACACGCTGTCGTATCCGCTTCAGTGCCCTCTGGGATGGCCAACGGTGCAGAAAGTAAAGTCGCTTACCTGTCCGTTCCCATATCGTCCCACTCAAGCACTTGTGCAGATGACAGCCGAGGAAGTCGAAGCCCTCTTTTCCATCGTAGAGCTCGACTCGCCTCGTTTTCTCGGGATGCAACTCGAGTCCCAGTCGCATCAGGATAACCCTGATTCGCGCCTCGGCGTTCTCGCACGCCTTCTTCGTCGCGCACATCACAACGAAGTCGTCTGCGTAGCGCACCAGCGTTCCATATTGAGCGCCGTCACGTTTCCACATCGTGTCGAGTACATGCAGGTAGATGTTGGACAACAACGGCGAGATAACGCCGCCTTGTGGAGTCCCCAACGTCGTTGGCGATACTGCACCGTCTTCCATCACACCTGCCTCGAGCCACTGCCGCACCAGCTTGAGCACCCGCCTGTCCGAGATGCGCTTGGCCACGAGCTTCATCAGCTTGTCGTGATCAATGCTCCCGAAGTAATCCCGAATGTCTGCGTCGAGCACGTGATGGCCACCTTTCGCGCCTTGCTTGCGCAAGGTCTCCAGCGCCATCGTCGCGCTCCGCTTCGGGCGGAAGCCGTACGAGCACGGAAGAAAGTCCGCCTCGAATATCGGCTCAAGCACGAGCTTCGCAGCCATCTGGACAACTCGGTCCCGTACCGTCGGTATCCCAAGTGGTCTCTTCTTCCCATCCGCTTTCGGTATGTACCGGCGCAACACCACTTTGGGCCGGTACTCGCCTGCTCGCAGCTCGGTTACGATCCCTTCAAGGAAAGGCTCGACCCCGCTCTGCTCGATGTCGGCGACCGTCTGCTTGTCGACGCCCGCCGCACCCCTGTTGCACCTCACTCGCTTCCACGCTTCCCGCAGAACGTCACTCCTGCAGACTTGGTTGTACAGCGCATGAAAGCGCCTCCCCGGTGACCGCTTGGCCGCGGCCCACAGTCGCCTTTGCAGTTGTCGCACTTCTTCGTGCGGCTTGCGCCGCCCGGGGTCGTTAGGTCCGCTCTTGGCGGCCATTCCCTCGCGCTTACCTGCTCTGTCGACATCACCACCGCAAGGACCCTTCGCTCCGATCGCGTTATGCTGCGCGACCCTCATCACTACTACGATCCCCTCGGACTCCCGCTGCGCAGCGCTCATTTTCGACTCTGCCTTATACGAGCCACCTTGCCGCGACGACGGCAACGCAGACGGGTCTCTCGTGTTCCGCACTTCTCCTTGTACGCGTGCTGCGCCCCATACCCCGCCGAGACCCACCGATCGTTCCGAATCTTGACCGTTGGGTGTTGCCTTCGCCGTGAAATGAGCGGCTCGGCTCTCGGATTGTTCCTCTGTCGAGGCTGCAGGCTTCACTTCATGTTGCGGCCCGCGTGCTTGCTCCCCGCTGCTCGACTTGCGTCGTCTCACGGGCTCTTGACGTCCCGCTCGGGCCGTCGGGATCTCTCCCGCAACCTGGGACCTGCTACCCGGCGCTTCGGCGCTTACCGGACCGGGACTCTCACCCGTTGGAGAAGCGCAGCTCGATGATGGGTGTTCGGCCAGCTCCGCTGGCGAACGCACATCATCATCACGACGCACCA
>CAMBEV010000321.1 GCA_945865595.1 Nannocystis exedens
GAAGACGGAATCTGGATCTTGCCCTTTCAAGAGTTCATTCGTCGCTTGTGGTCGAACCCGTTGCGACCTGACGTGTCACTCCAACTCACCGATGGCCGGTCGCGGAACTGAGTAAGACGTGTTGGAGATCAGTGCGTTCAGTGCTACTCGTCTCGCCACACGCGCATGTACACCTTTCTCAGCGTTATTCACTGCATCATCTGCCTGTTTCTCGTCCTCGTGATCCTGCTCCAGCAGGGCAAAGGCGGCGGGCTCAGCGCTTTTTCGGGCGGCGCACAGCAGATCTTCGGCGGACAAGGCGCGGGCAACGTTCTCACGCGCGCCACGGGCATTTCGGCTGGCCTCGTGCTTATCACGTCGATCTTGCTCGCACGCATGTCGACCTCGCGTGACAAGGCGCTTGAAGCAGCCGTGAACGCTCCGACTCCCGCAGCGCCCGCCGCGAAGGTCGAACCCAAAAAGGTCGACGCCAAGCCAGCTCCGTCGGGTGCGTCGGGTGCAACGGCCGCAACGGCTGCGCCGGCGGCTGCCGCTTCCGTCGCGCCGAAGGCAAGCGACAGCGCCAAGTAACCAGCAGGGGCGTTGAACCAACAGGGGCGTGCGCCGATGACAGTGCCGACGAGTGTGAGGGCCGAGCGCCTCGTTTGGTCGAAGGACGCCACGGTGCGTCTCGCTGCATCAGGCGAGCTTGAAATCATGGTGGGCGTCGACAGCCACTACGTCTCGAGGCGTGCTCTCGACGTGTTCGCGCTCGCCGCCGAGCCGATCACACGTGAGAAGCTTTTCGATCAGCTGCCAGCCGAGACGCCCGTCGCGTACATCGAGACCGCGCAGCTCGTCAACATGCTTTACGACAGTGGCATCCTGGTCGGCGAAGATGCGGTGAGTGCGCCCCCGGCAGGAGGCTTTGACGCGCCCCCGATACACGCCGCCATGCTCAACGACACCGAACGCGTGCACGCGTACGAAAGGGCTATCGCAGAAGTGGTCACGCCCGACGACATCGTCCTCGACATCGGCACAGGGACCGGAGTGCTTGCAGCCCTTGCCGCACGAGCAGGCGCACGACACGTCTATGCAGTGGAGGAAGGCCGAATTGGGGAAGCGGCGCGGCGGACGTTCGAGGCATCACCCTGGCGCGACCGCCTGACGCTCCTGCAAGGCCGGTCAACCAAGTTGACGACGCCAGAACCCGCAACCGTCGTTGTCTCTGAGATTCTGGGGCACGATCCCTTCGACGAGGGGATTCTCACCATCTACCGCGACGCCGCTCATCGGCTCACGTCCAAAGGCGCGCGCTGGATTCCCAGTCGCATCGATCTATTTGCAGCGCTCGTTGAACTCCCTGCTCACGTTCTGCGCGATGACACCTTTTGCGAAGAAAACCTCGAGCGATGGAGCACGGCCTACGACATTCCCTTTCAGACGCTCAGGCAGTACGAGGAAGACAGCCCCTACGCCATAAACGTTAAGGCGCTTGACTTTCTGTCATGGCAGCTCCTGAGCGACCCTGTGCGCTTGGTGAGCCAAGATCTGACGACCATCGAGCACACCGAGATCGAGGCGCGCGCCAAGCTGATCGCCTCGCGCAATTGTTCGCACGTCGGCGTCATGACGTACTTTGATGCCATACTGTCGCCGAGCGTCACGCTTTCAACCGCTCCGAGCACGGATCGCGCCCGCACGCACACGAGCAACCACTGGAAGTACCGCGTCTACGTCTGCGGATCACGCAAGCGGGTCGCCCAAGGCGAGCACGTCGAGATCTGCTACCAGCACGGCAGCGATCCGACGACGATCTCGTTCTGCTGAGGACGCCGCCTTTGATTCTGCAAGGCGCTCGCCACCCTCCGCACCGTCGCCTCTTTGTCGCGCTCATCGTGACGAAAGTGATCACCGCGTCGATCCTTTTGGCCCTCGGATTCAGCCACGTTTCGGATGACGACTTTGCACGCATTGTCATCGCGCAGACCTTCGCAACAAGGCCAACGCTCGATCCAAGTGGCACGAGCTGGCTGCCGTTTCCATTTTGGGTCGCGGGCGCCACCTTTATGGCCGTTGGGCGCTCGCTTGCGGTGGCCAAGGCGCTCTCGATTGCGCAAAGTGCGGTCGCCTGGTGCGTGCTCTTTCGTGCCATCGGGCGAGATCACCTTCGCGCGTGGCCCGCGTGGATGGCGTGCATGATCGCCATGTGCCTGCCATGGAATGTGTGGCTCGGCGCAACGCTGGTCCCGGAGGGGTTCGTGGGGCCGCTCCTTGCCGCCGCCATGATTCTTGGCGCGACGCCAAATGGGCTTGCAGCGGCTCTTCTCGTTATTTGTACCTTGTCACGTTACGAATCGTGGCCCGTGGCCCTTGCGTTGGCGAGCTTCTGGTTTGTGAGGGGCGTGCGTGCGCGCAACCTGCGGTGGGCTTGCTTCGCTCTGTTGGCACTCCTTGGACCGCTCGCATGGGCCACGTGGAATCAGCATGCGCACGGCGATGCCCTGCACTTCTTTGCCCGCGTGAGTCGCTACCGCCAGAGCCTGCACCTTGCGCCGCTCGCACTTGCCGAACGCATCGCCGTCTACCCGAGCGCGGTCGTCTCTGTGATGGGTCCATTCGCCTGTGTCGGTTTGGGTGCTGTGCCTGCTTTGGCGATCGTAGAAACGCGCAAGCTTTGGCGGGTGCCACTCGCGCTCGCATTGATTCAACTGGTGACGCTGATCGCGGGGGAGCTCGCCGACGGTGCGCCCACACACCATCCCGAGCGCGCGGTTCTGGCGTTCGTGATCGTGCTCATCGCTGCGGGGGTTTCTGGATGGGTAAGTTTATTTACCACATTCACGAAGCGACGCAGCTTGCGCCAGATGTTCTTCGTCGGAGCTGCCGCGGCTCTCGCAATCTACGGTGGAGCGTGGATCATTCATGAGATCCATGAATTTCCGGGACGCGGTGAAAGTGATACCCGACAGGTACAATTGTCGCGTGGCCGTAGCCTTGTGCGAACTGAGCGCTATCGCGTGACGCCCTGCAGCTACGAGCATTTCGCGCTGATCGCAGCCTTTGGGCGCCCCGAGCAGGTCGCGATCGACACGCCAAGCCTTCGCACGCCGCCCACAGCCGCGTGTCCGAAACTGGTACGGCTCAGCGCAGGCGAGTAACGCGGCCCTCGGGCAGATCAATGCGCACATCGGCGAGCCCGAGAAGACGTGCATCGTGGGTCGAGAGCACGATCGTCACCTTGCCGCGCAATTCGGTAAGAATCTTGACGACGATATCAAGCCCCGCAGCGTCGAGGCTCCCCTCTGGCTCGTCAAGCAACATGACCTTTGGCCTGCGAGCAAGCAGCCGGGCCCACGCGAGTCGCTGCCTTTGCCCTGAGGAGAGGGTCATGACCGGGATGCTCCCCACGTCGCTCGCCCGCGCGCGCAGAGTGTCAAGTAAGTGAACCATTTTAAGCCATGGCTCGAGATCGGCCATCGCGTTGCCAGGGAAGCTCATGGCGGCGCGAACGGTTTGGTTTTCACCGAAGTGCGGTTGTTGGGGGAGGTAGCCGAAGTCGAAACTGCGCAAGAGATGCGGCGCCTGCCCACCCATTTGCACCGTGCCCTTCAAGGGACGGCGAAGACCCGCGACGAGTGCGAGGAGCGTGCTCTTGCCCGAGCCATTGGGACCTGCAATGACGAGCATCTGACCATGTTTAAGGCGCGCGCTGATGGGCGCTGCCCAGAGTGGTTCGCCATAGTGGAACTCGGCCGCCTCAAGCGCAAGAGACAATGGTTCAGATAGTTGACCATCGTCGCCGCGGGACGCTTTTGCCAAGAGAGGAGCGAGCCCTCGCCACCATACGTGCGCTGTCGAAACCGCGAGGGCTGCGGCAATCACCGAGGCGACCACCACACCTGCCGCTCCGACGGGCACGAGCGTCCGCACCTCATCCCGCGCGAGCAGATGGAGCGTGACCCACGCGGTCAGCGCGCCCGCAACCCAGGTGCCACGACGTGCGACGGCCGAAGCGAAGGACGCCTTAATTCCGCGACCGCCCCAGACCGCAGCGGCGCTTGCATAGCGCGTCGTCGCTGCATTGCCCTGCCCGGCCCCGAGAATCTCAGGCACTGCACGAACCGTCGCCGAAACGGCCGGCGCTAGCCCGTCGCGATACGCACCCATTGCGCGTTCTTGCGTCTCCCGTGCCCAGCCGCGCACGAGGTACGCCACGAGTAGTGCCGCAAGTCCCCCCGTCCCGAGAGAGAGCAAGCGCGCCGGTCCATCAGGCCCTTGAGCGAGATGGACGAGCACCGCAACGGACGCGA
>CAMBEV010000322.1 GCA_945865595.1 Nannocystis exedens
GCGCACTTTCGCACCACGCGTCTTTACCGTGACTTGCGCATTCGCGAGCGCTTTGCGCGGCACTACTACGGTGTGGAACGCGACGCGATCGATCGCTTCTTTGTCGAATCCGACGCGGCGATTCACGTGGGCTGCCAGCACTTTGCCAACGAACCGTATGATCGGTTCAAGCTTGTCGAGGCTGGCGCGCGCGCAGTCGCCCACGGAGCGTCGGCCATGGTCGACCGGCTGCTTCGAGGCCGTCAGGAAAGTGGACCGTCAAGGAGATAGACGATTGAGCATGCGCGGAAACGGGATGGTTTCGCGAACGTGGGGCAGCCCGCAAATCCACGCGACCGAGCGTTCGATGCCGAGTCCGAAGCCTGCGTGGGGAACGCTGCCGTAGCGACGCAGGTCGAGGAACCATTCGAACGCTTCTTTCGGAAGCTTGTGGTGCGTGATGGCCGCCTCAAGCACGGCGAGGTCGTCTTCGCGCTGACCGCCGCCGATAATCTCTCCGTAGCCCTCAGGCGCCAGCACGTCCATGTTGAGCGCAAGTGCCGTGTTCTCTGGGTCGCGCTTGAAATAGAACGCTTTCAGATCCAAGGGATAGCGATGCACGATGACCGGGCGATCGAACTGGTTTGAGATCACGGTTTCTTCATCACCGCCGAAGTCATCGCCGACTTTAGCCTCAGGGTGGCCGTTCTTCTGCAGGTACTCGATGGCCTGCTGATACGTGATGCGCGGAAATGGCGATTGAACCTTTTCGAGCAACGCGGTGTCACGCTCGAGCGTCTTCAACTCTTCGCGCCGCGACTCGAGAACGCGCTGCACGATGAACGCCAGAAAATCTTCGGCGAGTTGCATGTCGCCGTCGAGGTCCATGAAGGCTACTTCGGGCTCGACCATCCAGAACTCGGCGAGGTGACGGCGCGTCTTGGATTTTTCGGCGCGGAACGTCGGCCCAAAACAGTACGCGCGCCCAACCGCTGCGGCGGCAGCTTCCATGTAGAGTTGGCCCGACTGCGTAAGAAATGCCGGCTCGCCGTGGTAGTCGGTCTCGAAGAGCGTGCTCGTGCCTTCGCATGCGTTTGGCGTGAAGATGGGCGCATCGACGAGCGTGAAGTCGCGGCCATCGAAGAAGTCGCGCACGGCCTTGATGATGCAGTGACGCACGCGCAAGATCGCGTGTTGACGCTTGCTGCGCAGCCACAGGTGACGGTGGTCCATCAAGAAGTCAGTGCCGTGCTCTTTCGGCGTGATCGGGTACTCTTGGGTAACCGCGTTGACGATTTTGAGATCGCTCACGCCGAGCTCGAACGTGCCTTTGAGCTTGCCGTGCTCGCGCACCGTGCCGGTGACTTCGAGGCTCGACTCTTGCGCAATGTGATCAGCGGCCGCGAACAACTCGGGCGAGACGTCGCCCTTGAAGACGACGCATTGCGCGGTGCCGGAGCCGTCGCGCACTTCGAGGAAGTGGAGTTTGCCACTCGACCTTCGGTTGTAGAGCCAACCCCTAAGTGTAACCGGTTCGTTTACAAAACGGCTTAGCTCGCTCACGGCGACGATTCGTGCGGTCATGAGGCAGCGGCATAACACGAGCGCTCAGCCAAGCGGAATGGGAATGCGCCATGGCGATTGCGTGATCCTTGAAAAAACACCTATAGAGGGTGTAACTTCAAGGATCGATGCCAGCTCTCGCACGTGAGTCTCTCGCCCGATCGGTCACCCATGCGATCCGAACGTCGCCGGTTACCGTGCTGCTCGGGCCGCGCCAATGCGGCAAGACGACCCTCGCGCGTTCCATCGCCGAGGCCTCACGGCGTCACACGTGGTTTGATCTCGAGGATCCCGAATCGCCGCTCAATCCGGACGTCGCGAAGCAAGTGCTCGGTCCCCTTCGCGGACTGGTCGTGATTGATGAGTGTCAGCGCCAACCGGCGCTCTATCCGCTACTTCGGGTGCTGGCGGATCGCGAGCCGCTCCCGGCGCGATTCCTGCTGCTGGGAAGCGCATCTCCGGAGCTGCTGCGTGGAACTTCCGAGACGCTTGCCGGCCGCGTTGCCCATTGCGAGATGGCGGGCTTCGACGTCACCGAGATTCTGCCGACGCAGCTTCCAACGCTTTGGCTTCGCGGGGGCTTTCCACGCTCGTTTCTCGCACGCGCGGAGAACGACAGCCTGAGGTGGCGCAGTGATTTCGTGCGCAGTTTTCTCGAGCGCGACCTTCCGACCCTCGGCGTCCGCGTTCCGAGCGCAACGATGCGGCGGTTCTGGACCATGCTGGCCCACTACCATGGCGGCATCTGGAACGCGGCCGAGCTCGCACGTTCGCTTGATGCGGGGCAGAACGCGGTTCGTCATCACGTCGACCTCCTGACCAGCGCGCTGGTCGTGCGGCAGCTTCCGCCCTGGGCCGAGAACGTTGGCAAGCGCCTCGTGAAGGCTCCGAAGGTCTATGTCCGTGATTCGGGCCTGCTGCACTACTTCCTCGGCATTCGCGATCGGCTCTCGTTGCTTGGGCACCCCGCTCTTGGCGCATCGTGGGAGGGCCTGGTGATCGACCAGGTTATCAGGCGGCTTGGTGCGGAGCGTGACGCCTACCACTATCGTACGCACGCGGGTGCCGAGCTCGATCTACTCATCGTGCACGGTAGCCGTCGGTTTGGCTTCGAAGCCAAGCACGGCGACACCCCGAAGATCACCAAATCGATGCGCGTGGCTCTCGCCGATCTTCGCCTCGACCACCTGTGGATCGTCCATCCTGGCGAGCGCAGCTTCGATCTCGACGAGCGGATCTCCTCGCTCGCCCTTCGTGACCTCGATGCCCTCGTGCGGCGTCGAAGGCTCGCCTGATTTCTTCAGGCGGTGCCAGGGAGGTTTGATCCTTCGCGTGCGTCGTTCGATGCCGACCTCGTGGTCTCGGTTGGCACATCATGGCACAGCAAAAAGTCGCCAATTGCAGCCAATCGGGCCGGCACGAGGGATGCAACGGGTCGCATCATGATGTTGGTTTCAACTCGACCCTGGCTCGCTTGTTTTCTCGTCGCTACCACGTTGTCTACGCTCGCATGTAGCGGCGACGATCTTGTGTACAGCGGATTCGAATCCGACGATCCAACCGGACAGACGTCGTCAGCGAGTGGTGGCAGCAGCTCATCCGGAATGGCAGACGCCTCCGCTTCGTCTGCGGCGCCCGAGGGCTCGAGTGATCCGCAGCGCGCGATTGAAGAAGCCGATGTCATCAAGGTCGATGGCAAACGCCTCTACGCGTTGTCTCGCTACGCGGGCATCGGCGTGATCGACATCACTGATCCCGACCACATGAAGATGCTCGGCCGCAAGCGTACCGACGGCATGCCCTTCGAAATGTATGTTCGCAATGGCGTCGCGTACGTCATGCTGACCAACTTCGGCAAGTGGGAGCCCTCACAAGGAGCCTGGGTCGCAACGAGCGAAATCGTCGCGCTCGATCTCCACGATCCGAGCAACATCAAGGAAGTTTCGCACTTCGACGTGCCGGGCGACATTTCCGACTCGAGGCTTGTCGGCGACGCGCTCTATCTCGTGACGTACGAGAACGGCTACTGCTGGGGTTGCTCGACGACCCCTTCAACGATTGTGACGTCGTTCACTATTGGAGAGTCCATCACGCAGGCCGACCGCCTCGTGTTCTCTTCGGGAGACAAGAGCTACAGCGGGTGGAAGCGAAGCGTCAGCGCGACCGATCAGCACCTCTACATCGCCGGACCGGAATGGGGATGGACCGCTCAGAGCAAAAATGGACAGTCGGTTATCGACGTGGTCGACATTACAGATCCGACGGGGAAGCTCAGGCGTGGGGCATCGGTTCCCGTCGCGGGACAAGTCAACAACCGCTGGCAGATGGACGAATACAAGGGTGTGCTTCGCGTCGTGAGCCAGTTCGGCAACGGCTGGGGCGGTGCGAACAATTCAAACGATCCGCTGGTTCAAACATTCGCGGTCGCGAGCGCGACATCCATCACCCCGCTAGGGCAAACGGCCATCAAGCTCCCAAAACCTGAATCGCTTCGCAGCGTGCGGTTCGATGGAACGCGCGGATATGCCATCACCGCCGAGCAAACAGATCCACTGTTTACGATCGATCTCAGCGATCCAGCAAAGCCACGCCAGGCAGGTGAGTTGACGATGCCGGGCTTCGTGATCCACATGGAGCCACGCGGCGATCGCCTCATCGGTTTCGGCTATGACGACACACGAATGGCGAATGCGAAACCCGCCGTTTCATTGTTCGATGTGTCAAACATCGGAAGCCCAAAGCTGA
>CAMBEV010000323.1 GCA_945865595.1 Nannocystis exedens
AATCGCCGCTCGCAACGCGCCTCGATGCGGTGGGATCGGATGCAACGCTTGTTGGAGCGGTACCCGCTTCCACGAGCGAGGATCTCTCCAACGCCGCCCCGTGCAGCGAATCCGTGATCCGAAGAGCCGGGTGCCTTAAATGGGCATGCCCGGCTCGGTGGGGGGCTGGGGAGGGCCCACCTCCCTGGCCTACCCGACTGCCCAGGCAACCAGCCTGGCGACAGTGCTTGACGGGCCTCGTTGCAATGATATCATTGATAGCAAAGGAGAGAACATGGCGCAGCTCATTGTCCGCAACATAGACGACGAACTCGTCCTAGCGCTCAAGCGCCGGGCAGCGCTCCGAGGAAGGTCCGCTGAAGCCGAGCACCGCGACATTCTCCGCACCGTGCTCGCGGTCGACGACCGGCGTGCGTCTTTCAAGTCCTACCTGGCCTCGATGCCAGACGTCGGCCTTGATGATGACTTCGCACCGCCGCGGGACCTCCCACGGGAGGTGGACGGGTGAGCTGGCTCATCGACACGAACGTGCTGTCCGAGCTCCGCAAAGGGGATCGGGCCCACCCGGCGGTCCGCGCGTGGTTCAGCGAGGTTCCGGAGTGTGAACTCTACGTCAGCGTTCTTGTCTTGGGTGAGATTCGACGTGGTCTTGAGTCGGTCCGTCGTCGCGATGCGATCGGCGCGATCGCGCTTGAGCAGTGGCTCCTACGCATGACGGAATCGTTCGCCGACCGAGTGCTACCGATTGACGCAGCCGTCGCCGATTGCTGGGGGGCGCTCAACGTACCCGACCCGCTGCCTGCGGTGGATGGTCTGCTGGCTGCGACAGCGCTGGTACACGAGATGACGCTGGTCACCCGAAACACACGGGACGTGGAGGGCACGGGCGTCCAGCTTCTCGACCCCTTTCGCCCGGTTTGAAGACGGGTGGTCGCTGCGGAAATCACGAGGACGTGCGGTCACGAGTAACCGGGTATGACTAGCGGATGGCCGGTTTGCGCATCCACCACATCAACACCCTCACCATGTGTCCGATAAGCGCGAGGCTCGTCAACGGGAAGGGCGGCCCGTTTGAGCGCGGCCGTCTCGTTTGCCATTGCCTGGTGGTTGAGTCGGACGACGGTCTCATCTTGGTCGACACCGGCATCGGAACCGATGACATCCGAGACGTTGGTCGTCTCGGTTTCCCGTTCGGCCACTTTGCGGGGCCCAAGTGCGATCCAACTGAACCGGCTCTTGCACGCATTAAGGCGCTAGGGTTCGATCCTCGCGACGTACGGCATATCGTGCCCACGCATCTCGACGTTGACCACGCCGGTGGGCTTCCGGATTTCCCCGAAGCAACCGTCCACATCTACCGCGAGGAGCACGAAGCGGCCCTCCGCCCCCAAAGTGCTCTCGAACGCATGCGGTATCACGCCGTACACTTTGCGCACGGTCCCAAGTGGAAGACGCACGAAGTGGAGGGCGATACCTGGCTCGGCCTGCAAGCCATCAAGGCGATTGACCATCAAGGTGATGTGCTTCTTGTGCCCTTGCTCGGCCACACCCGCGGGCACTGTGGTGTTGCCGTCCGCACCGAAACAGGCTGGCTCCTTCACGCCGGGGACGCCTACTTTCATCATAGCGAGATCCGTGAAGGTCGCGGCTCGTGTCCCGTGGGGCTCGCCGCGTTCCAGCGGTTCATCGCGGCAAACAATACGCTGCGCCTGCAGTCGCTCGCCACGATCAAAGCGCTGCACAACGACCACAAGGATCTCGAAATCACGAGCGCGCACTGCCCGACAGAGTTTGACTCGTACGCGGCGGCTTAACATGGCGGCGACCGCACGCATCGCGTTTTTGTCGCTCGGGTTGGTCTCGTCTGCCTGCGCGCCGAAGGGTGCGGGTGGGCCCGACCGCCCGCTCGAAGTGATCGTGTCGACGTACATCGATACGATCGATCCACGCGTCGTCATCGAGGTGTCGAGCATGCGCGCGTCGCGTCTCGTGCACGCAGGGCTATTGTGCCTCGACCCCGAGACGCTCGCGCCAAATCCGTGCGCGGCCAAGAGCTTCGCGTGGCAAGACGACCGTCACTTGCGCGTAGAGCTACGCGAGGGTGTGCGTTTTCATTCAGGCAAGTTGCTTGACGTTTCAGACGTCGTCGCGACTTTTGCTGCCTACAAGCGACCCGAGTCCCGGCGCTCAAGTATGTTCGAGCCGCTCGAGCGCGTCGACGCCGATGGTCAAGCCGCCGTCGTGTTCACGCTGAACCGAGCGTATGCAACTTTGTTGACGGATCTCGACGCGCCGATTCTTCGCGCAGACGAAGCGCGCTCGATGCCGACAACAGGCGCGTCGCTTGATGGGCTCGGACCGTACCGCGTGACCGCGTTTGCGCCGTACGAGCTCGCGCTCGAGCCGAGTGACACTGGCATCGCGATGAAGCCGAAGCACAAGCTCCTCGTGCGTACGGTGACCGACGAGAATGCGCGTGCCCT
This sequence comes from Nannocystis exedens, assembly GCA_945865595.1. Lineage (GTDB taxonomy): Bacteria > Myxococcota_A > Polyangia > Polyangiales > Polyangiaceae > JAHFDX01. Next base: position 2,484 of record CAMBEV010000323.1, read on the forward strand.
CCGTTTTTTGTCGGGTCGCGCCGATGTGGCGGTGGATCAGCTTTCGCCTGCGCTTCTGCCGGGCATCGAGCGCCAGCAAGGGCTGTCCGTGGTGTCGGTGAAGAGCACGAACGTGCTTTACCTCGCGGTGAACCATGCGCATCCGGCGCTACGGGAATTGCGCGTGCGGCAGGCGATTAGCCTTGCGATCGATCGCGAGGGCATCACCAAGACGCTTCTCGAAGGCCGAGCACGACCGGCTGCGGGCCTTCTGCCATTTGTCACTCAGGCTGCGCAGATGTTCTCGCCGTCCGAGTCGAAGACACGACTGAAAGGCACGCCGAGTCTCACGCTGTCTCTGCTGACGTCCAACGATCGCAGTCGCGTCACGATGGCCCGCTACCTCGCGCAGCTTCTTTCCGAGGTGGGCGTCACGGTTGAGATCGTGGCACTCGAATTCGGCACGCTCCTGAGCCGCTTGAACGGTGGCCAATTTGATCTTGCGTTGTTACAATTGCCGGATGTGTCAGAACCCAACGTTCTTGGGCACTTCCTGCATTCGGCGTTTGTGCCTCCAAAGGGCGCCAACCGCGGCCATGTGGCAGACGCCCAGCTAGACAAGATGATTGACGAAGGGCGAGGGGAGCTCGATCCGCAGAAGCGCGCGGCCCTGTACCAACGTCTCGATGCGCACGTGCGGACGTCGCTGCCCGTGATTCCTCTGTGGCACGAAGACCACGTGGCCGTGGTGAGTCCCCGCGCGAAGGGGTTCCTTCCGGCGCCTGACGGTCGCTGGTCGTTGCTCGCGGCGTTGCCGTAGGCCTACTTTTGCGTGCGCAGTCGAAAGATGCCGTTCTCGTCGGCCGTAATCACACGCTCTTTGAGCAGCTGGCCTGCCGCACGTTTGAACGCCTTCTTGCTGATGCCGAGCGCGGCTCGAATCTCCTCGGGACTCGAGTGGTCGCCGAGCTTTCCTGACGTTGGGCGCTTAAGCCACGCGCTCAGTCGCTCCGCGTCGTTCTCTCGCTCTTCGTGCCCGTGGCCGCGCAGCGACAGCTGGATCTTTCCGTTGTCATGCACGACGCTCACGCGAAAACTCGAGGCATCCCCACGGGAAAGCGTGTGCGGTTCGCTCGCAGGAATGAGACCCACAAATCCGCGCTCAACGATCACGAAGAGTCCGATCTCCGGATCGTTTCGCCAAGCCTCACCGTCGACCCACTCGTCCACTTCAAATTGTCCGTTGGGCTCACTCACCATTTCGGCTACGCGCATCGTTGCGGCGAAGCGTCCGCTGTTATCAAGGTAGAGCCCGAACGGATGCCGTTCCCCAACCTTGATGTCGCGCGTCTGCTCTGCGAACGGCACGAGCAACTCTTTCGGCAGGCCCCAGTCGAGGAACATACCGAAGTCGGTTTCCGCCATGACCTCGAGGAAGGCGACGTCGTGCAGCTTGAGCTTCGGTTCCGTCGTCGTTGCGAGTGGTCTGCCCTCGGAGTCGAGGTAGACGAAGACATAGAGCTCATCGCCAACCTCTGCGCCCTGTGGGATTTCGCTACCCAGCAGCAGAAGCTCAGCCTCGTCGTCTTGGTTTTTTACCGTGAGAAATGCGCCCTGCGGGCCGAAACGGCCAATTGGTAAAGTAGCGGAACGACCGAGGATTTCGTCGATAGCGGACATGTTGTACTGTCCTTACGCATGCCGGCTGAGATTCGCAAAGTCCTCATCGCAAACCGTGGAGAAATCGCCGTTCGCGTGGCGAGAACGCTTCGTGAGATGGGCATCACGGTGGTCGCCGTCTACTCCGACGTCGACCGTGCCGCGC
>CAMBEV010000324.1 GCA_945865595.1 Nannocystis exedens
GTACGACGTCAACGACTCCGATGATGGTGCTCGAGGGGGGCACCGCGCTCGACGGAACGCTATCGTACCAAACGCTGGCCGGCCCATCGCTCGATAGTCCACAGGCCATGCGTGTTTGGGGCGAGCTTTACGAAACCGCGCGAGGCGCCCTCGGTGCTCCCGCGAGAGCTGTCGATCGCATTCCGATTTGGTGCGGCGCTCCATCGGGTGCAGCTCCCGCATTTACTTGTGCGGCCCTCGATCACTCAATTCCCGATTTCGATACGGTGCCAGCCGCATCGCAGCTCAGGCTGCATCGCGTTCACCTCTACCCTGTGGTCGTCAGCGCACCGCATGAAGTGCACAGCCACTACTTCACGATTGGTGGCGCCTCCGTCGATTTCTTACACAGGTCAGGGCTCGCCACCACGATGAGCTCGCGCGATTCTGCCGGCCGCATCATCGGCGCGAGCCTGTACGGACTCGCAGAAAATCGAACCGTCGACCTTCATTCTGCCACGCCATTTCTCGTGGTGGGCGCAGGCACAAGACTCACGGGCCAAGTGGGCGTGAACGAACTGCTGGTCGATCAGCGAGGCGCTTCAGCAATTTACCAAACCGCGATCGTGAGCGAGGACTTCAACGTTTGGGGTGAGCTGCTAATCGATCGCTAAGGGCTTAGCCGATTTTCGACGAAGCCCGGTCGCGCGTTGCCCTGCCGGCCGAAGCGTGGCGGGCGCACTTCACACCACAAAAACACGAAAGACGCCCTGTTTCCAGGACGCCCTTCGCGCAAATCACTGAGTGACTTTACTCTTCTTCGTGGCTCACTGACGCACCGCCAAGCATCGACGGTACGCCAGCGGGGGGCGCGGCCTTCGCCTTCGAAGCCGCCTTCTTGCCACCGGAGCGCTTAGCAGCAGCGCGGCCGGAGCTTTTCTTGGCGGGCTTCTTGGCAGCAGCCTTTTTCGCCGCAGGCTTCTTGGCAGCCTTTTTAGCGGCGGGCTTCTTAGCAGCAGCTTTTTTCGCTGCTGGCTTCTTGACCGTCTTGGCGGCCTTTTTGGTGGTTTTGGTCTTCTTGGGAGCCGCTGCCTTTGTTGGAGCGACCTTTTTTGGAGCAGCCTTTTTTACGGCTTTTTTTGCAGCCATTACGTATGCCTCCTTCAGAGGTGAGTCTACATGACTTATATGGTCACCTACGTCAGTTGTCAACGAAAAATGTGAAGCTTGGGCTTGACGTGTGCGATTTACTGTTGGCGTCCGCTTTTTGTGGGACTTGACGGCGGTCGATCGAGTTTGATTCGATGAACGCCTGGCGAAGTTAACGGTCAGAGGAGCAAATGATGAAGACAGTCCGTGGTCGATTGATGTCGCTGTTGGTTTCAACGTCGCTCGGCGTAAGCATGATCGCGTGCGGTCATAGCGACGAGGAAATGCAAGCGGTGCAGCGTGAGATCGATGGCTTGAAGGCGCGCTTGCGGGCATCGAACGAGATGTACGAACAAGAAGCCACCAAGCACAAAACCTCGCAGGGTGAAATCGACGATCTGCGTGCAAAAATGCAGCAGGACGGCGTGAAGTACGCAACCTCAGAGGAGGAGCGCAACAAGCTGAAACAAGCGCTCGCCGAGTACGAGCAGCGCGTGAAGCAGCTCGAAGAGATGAAGGCGCGATTTCGCGATCTTCGCGCACGGCTCGACAAGCTCACGAGCGTCGGGCTTAAGGTTGTCGTTCGCAATAACCGCATGGTCATCCAGCTTCCCGGCGACATCCTTTTTGACTCGGGACGCGACGACCTCAAGACCGACGGCCGCAAAGTGCTCAAGCAAGTTGCCGATATCATCAAGGGCGACGAAACGCTTCGGCAGCGTCAGTTTCAAGTCGCGGGTCACACCGACAACGTCGAGTACGGCCCAGCGGGGCCTTTCCGCGATAATTGGGGGCTCAGCCTCGCTCGGTCGCGCTCGGTCGTGATCTTCTTGACGGGTTCCGAGAACCCGAAGAATCCGCCGATCTTGCCCAAGGGTACGCCGTTCGGTGGCGGTCTCGATCCACGCAATTGGTCGGCATCGGGCTACGGCACGCGCGATCCCATTGGCGGCACGGTCGACAAGCAAACGGTCGAAGAGATGAAGCGCAATCGACGGGTCGAGTTGGTGCTCCAGCCGAACGTTGAAGAGATGCTCAACCTCAAAGATATCGGGGACTGATCGCCTTGGGGCGCGTACCTTGAGGGTGCCGATTCGGCTAGCCTTCGAGCATGCGCGTCGCTTCGATCGACATCGGAACCAACACCCTCCTCCTGCTCATCGCCGAGAGCCCTTCTGGTCGGCCCGACGATCTCGTTCCCGTGGTCGAGTTCGCGCGCATCGTGCGGCTAGGCGAGGGCGTCGACCGCTCCCGCGTGTTCAAGCCTGAGGCGGTTGCGCGGACGCTGGCAGCGCTCGAAGAAGCCGCGGCGCTTATGGGCGCACACGATGTTACCAATGTCGCTGTCGTCGGCACGAGCGCAATGCGCGACGCCGCGGGCGCAGAGCCCATCGTGGCCTTCGTTCGCGATCACATGCACACGGAGCTGCGCGTCATCTCGGGGGACGAAGAGGCGCTCCTTACGTTCGACGGCGCGCTCGCTGGGCTCAACGTGCGAGGAAGAGTTGCGGTGTTCGACATCGGTGGAGGTAGTACCGAAATCGTTTACGGCGAGGTCGCTGACGCAGGCACAACGATTGTGCACGCGCAAAGTTACGATATTGGCAGCGTGCGCCTCACCGAGCGCTGTGTGCGGCATGATCCCCCGGCTTCGTCCGAGTTACTCGCGATCGAAGCGGTCATTGCCGCCGCCCTGAGGGACGCGCCTCGCCACCCAGCACAGACGGTGGTCGGCATCGCGGGGACGGTGACGACCCTGGCGGCCGTGTCACTGCGGATGAGCTCTTACGACGCAGAGAGAATTCATGGCCATCTCATGTCGACAGACACCCTCCGACATGTCATACCCATGTTATCCGGAATGGGGATAGTGGAAAGAAGCGAGGTTCCGGGGCTTGAGCCGAAGCGCGCCGATGTCATCGTCGCCGGAGGGCTGATTGCAAAGGGGGTCTTGGATCATTTGAACGCAGGGGAGCTGCTCGTCTCTGACCGCGGCGTACGGTGGGGACTCGCGCGGCAGAGCTGTCGCGAATTTTTTGTTCGCTAAATAATGCGGTGTTAAACTGGGGGAAAGTGGCGGAAGGCGGGCGAAAAGTTGACAGGCCGATTTGACAACGTCGGTTCAGACCTGTAAAGTGCGCCTGCCTAAAACCCCGCTCTGAAACTGCCGAGTTTGCGTAGGACGTTTGCGAAGAAAAGGCTGCTTCGGGGCAATGAATCGGGTGTTTTTTTAGATTGCACCCGCGCAGTTGTCGTACCGCGGTCGCTCGGCCGCCAGCCAGTCCTCAAAACTCGTAAATCAAGCGTGGCGTCGGACCTTTCGTTTTGCGAAAGGCCTCGGGAGTCGTGTGTGTCTTGCCGGTCTTGCCTCTCAGCGGCGGGCTCGCGCAAGCGGTTGTTCGTGAAGGAGATCAGATGGAATCAACAAGCGAAGTCAGTTTCAAAGTGGGCGACAAGGCTGTTTACCCAGCGCAAGGTGTTGCCGAGGTCGTTCGCATTGAAGAGAAAGACATCGCGGGTACGCGCCAACAGTTTTACGTATTGCGTGTTCTCAATACCAAAAACCAGATCATGGTGCCCATCTCGAACGCGAGCGCAGTGGGCCTTCGGCAGGTGATTTCAGAGAGCGAAATTCAAGAAATTTTCGACATTCTCCGCGAACGCACGGTCGCGTTCGACAACCAGACTTGGAATCGTCGCTACCGCGCGTTCTCGGACAAAATCAAGACCGGCTCGATCTACGACGTCGCCGAAGTGCTCCGCGATCTCTACCGCTTGCGCACCGACAAGCAGCTCTCGTTCGGCGAGCGCCGCATGCTCGAGAACGCACGATCGCTGATCGTCAAAGAGATCGCGATTGCGCGCAGTCACACTGAAGAGCAGGTTAAGGACGAGATCGAAGCCATCTTCGTTTCAAATTGAGTTGAGTCGTGGCCCGCGTGCCGCGTGGGAGTGTTGGACTACAACAAGCAGAGAACCACGTGGTCTGACCTGGGACGTCGGCAGACTGTCATCCTGAGCGAACCGAGGGCGCGCCCGCCCTGGGGGTTCGGGCTGGGGCGTTGATTGGTGTGTATTGAGAGCCTGCTCTGAGAGGAGCGGGCTTTCTGCTTTAAGGCGACTTTGGTGTCAGGCTGCGCCAGGGTGGCACAGGG
>CAMBEV010000325.1 GCA_945865595.1 Nannocystis exedens
AAGAGGCCTCGACTGCGGATTCTGGCGTCACCGACGCAACGGCCCAAGACGCGGCGGCTGAGTAAGTCAACGGGCTTTCCGATTCCGAGCTCTACCGTCGCGCATTCTGGGTGCTCACACCTCGGTACTTGAGAATGCGCTGATCAGCCGTCACGAGCGTGATGCCAAACACCCGCGCCGTCGCCACCAAGATGCGATCGGCCGGGTCGGGATGGAATTTACCCGGCAAGGAATAGGCTTCAACGGCGACTGCATCGCTCATCTCAAGCGACGTCGCGCGAAGTGCTTCCGCCGCTCTCTTGCACCACTCGGCCGTGGGCACCTTCAACTGCAAGCGGCGCGCTGCCGCGAGACGCGCGATTTCCAGAGTCGAGATCGTCGCCACGAAGAGCTCCGTCTCCTCGTTTGTGAGAAGCGCACGCGTGGCCGGCCCCAGTTCGCTGGGCCGCTCGTTCGCCCATATCAAGGCGTGCGTGTCGAGCAACACCTTCAACGCAGCATCTCCCATTCATCGTCGAAGTCAGTTTTGACAAGATCGCCCTCATAGTCTGCAAGACCCGCGAGCTGCCCCAACTCACGCGTTCTGGCAATCGGCTGCACGACCACGATGGGCCGGCCTCGGTGGGTCACAATGGTCGCTCGCCCAGTGCGATTCACTTCGTGCACGAGCGCAATGCACTTGGCTTTGAAGTCCGAAATGAGAACCTTCCTGGCGTTCATCCTCCAAGTGTACCTGGTCAGTTGACTTGGTCAAGTTGCACAAGGACCTGCCGCAAGGGCGGCCGTATGCGTCAGCGCACGTCAAACCGGAACGACGTAAAGCAACACGTACACAATCACGCCGGTGACCGAGACATAGAGCCACACGGGAAACGTGATGCGCGCGATCTTGCGATGCTGCACGAGCTTGTCTTTCGTCGCGAAGTACAAGCTCGTCAGCACCATGGGCACCACGGCGACCGCGAGGATCATGTGCGTGATGAGAATCGTCAAGTAAGCGTAATGAATCACGCCCACGTGCGGATCGCGATGGGTGCCGGTTAAACCGACGCGCGTAAGGTACGAAACCAAAAAGATCGCCGACACCAGGAACGCGCTCACCATCAGCTTGCGATGCAGCTGACGGTTCTTCTTCGCAATGGCGATGCGGCCCGCCACGATGAGCAACGCACTGGTGCCGTTAAGGCACGCATTCACGAGCGCGAGGGTTTCGCCAATCGATTCGCGCGTCATGTGCCTCGCCTACCTTGATGCGGTCGTTTCGCCACGCTCAAGGGCGATGAGGTCGCGCGCAACGTCGGCAATGTCTTGCTCGTTTTCGACCTGTGAGAAACCGTGAATGCTGCCGGTCTTGTCACCGTAAGCAAACCAATTGCCGTGCAGAATATCGTATTCGTTGGCGCCCTTATTGACGCGCTCGGCGGTCATTTTGAAGCCGCCCGTGACCGTTCGTTTGACCGCTTCGACGTCGCCAGTCACGAAGAACCATCGCGCCGGGTCAGCCCCGTTCTTCTCAGCGTATGCCTTGAGGACACTGGGCGTGTCGTTTTCGGGATCGACCGTAAAGGAAACCAGCTTGACCATGTTTCCCACAGGGTCAGCGGCGAGCGTGCGCTGTACTTCCTTCATCCGAGCCGTCAGCTTCGGACACGTTTGGGTGCACGACGTGAAGATAAAGTTTGCGACCCACGCGTGACCGCGAAGCGATTGGTCTGTGAATGCCGTGTCGTTCTGATCGCGCAATTGAAACTGAGGAAGTTGGACCGCGACGGTGCCCTTCAGAGCGGCCACTTGTGCCTGGCGCGCTTGTTTAGCGCGGTTTGCGGCGTAGACCCCCGCGCCACCCACGATGAACGCGACCAGCGACAGCCCTGCGAGGACGCGACGACGTCTTACGCGAAACGGGTCCAACTCTTCAACGGCCGTCATGGTCCGCGCCCCTCACAGAACCGACGCCGCGGGCACGCGGTCGAGAATGAGCGCGCCCATCCACACCACCAGGTAAACGATCGAAAGCGCGAACAGTTGCTTCGCCCAACGTGTGCCCGGGTTTGGAAGGAGGCCGCGCACTGACATGGCGATGAAAACGCTGCCAGTGACAAGCGCGACCGCGAGGTACGCCATGCGCGCAACGCCCAGCGGAACGACAAGTACGCTCGCAGACACGAGCAGTACGGTGAAGAGTGCCATCGTGCGTTGGGCCGATTTTTCTCCCTTTTCGACAGCGAGCACACGCATGCCCGCGCGCTCGTACTCGCTCGCGCGAAACAGCGAGATGGCACCAAAATGAGGCACCTGCCATAGGAAGAGCACGAGGAAGAGCGCGAGGCCTCCCCAGTCAGCGCGGCCAGTTACCGTGGCCCAACCCATCAGCGGCGGTAGCGCACCGGGAACCGCACCCACCAACAGAGCAAGCCAGCTGCGTGTCTTCAGCGGCGTGTACACGAGGACGTAAGTCGCGAGCGCGAACACACCGAGCAGAGCGGTAAGTAAGTTGACGGCCAGAAGCATCGGCAGCGAAACGGCGGCCAGCGCGACGCCGAAAGCGAGCGCGTGTGAGGGTTGCAACCTGCCGGCGGGCAGCGGTCTGTCGGCCGTGCGGGTCATGCGCGCGTCGAGGCCACGCTCCCACCACATGTTCAGCGCGTTGGCCGAGCTCACGATCAAAGCGGTACCGGCCAACGACAGCCAGAGGCGCAGTGAGGGCACGGAACCGGGCGCAACGCGAGGTGCGACTGCCATGCCTGCAGCCGACGTGAGCAAGACCACCAAGGTGATGCGCGGCTTGGTGAGCGCCAAAAAGTCGCGCATCACCGCCAAAGGCGAAGCGCCCCCTAAAACTTGCACGCGATCGGCCTGCACGGGTGACTCAATAGGGTGAAATGGCTCTGCGCGGCAAGTCCGCAAAGCACAGCCCACGACACTCCGCCCAAAGCCGCCCAAAGGTCGCGCTTATCCGCCAGAAGCACCAGAAGGCGGCGCCACAGACGTGCGGTGCGTGACGTCCAGATGCGCGACAAGCCATGCTGCTGCGGCGCACGCCGCAATCGCACGCCACGGGACGTCGAGCGTCCCCTGGCAGAGCGCACACAGTGCCATCGGCAGTGTTTCGCGCGACCGCGGCAGAAGAGCGCAGCCAAACGCGAGGCCCAACGCCACCAGATCAAGGAGCACCGGCAACGTGCCTCCGAAGTAACTCTCCGGCGGACGCGGCGTCACAAGGGCGCCATTGAGCCACGACTGCCACCGCAGTGCCTCTGGAGACGCCCCTCGGGAGACCCCCCACATTCCGATGCCAGCAAGCGCGACAACGGCGGCCACCGTCACGAAACCAACCTTTGAGCGCGTCCCCATCCAGACCGCAATGAGCCCCAAGAGCGCGAAACTGGCGGCGAGCTGCAGGGTCGACAGCCCGCGGCCCACAAGAAACCAACTCATCCGCGCCTGCTCGGCGGCAATCTCCGCACAAACGACGCTCAAGGCCCGGGCACTTGCGCCTACACACACAAGGAGCAGCGCGAGCCCTCCTGCGCGGGTCGGAGCCAGGCACAATGCGACCACCGCACCGAGGCCTGCCGAAGTGAGCGCCACGGTCATCAGCATCGCAGCAAGCCACGGATGCAGGGGCCCGGCCATCGCGGGCATCAGCAGGAAGGTTGCGAGCGGCACGCTCAGCCCAACCATCGCTGCCGTCACGCGCGCATCTCGCGATCGGAAGAGCGCAGGCATTGACCGAAACGAAATCGTCAACAAAAGTGACAGTGAGAAAAACGTCAACATTGTTGACGCATTGTCGAGCAACTCGACGGTGGCTTGACTCGCGAGGCCACGCGCCCCGGGAACAAGAACAAGCGCGGTGCAGGTTGCAAGCGCCGCTGCGACGATCACGAGTCGGGTGATGGCGCTTGAAGTGAGGTCGCGTGGCAGCTCTGGCGAATCACTCATAGAGGTAAGGGTTCAGTCACGCGGGTGGGCCGCCACAAGAAACCCTCGCGGCCGTCGTTGCCGGTCGGGAATCGCTCCTTCGTGGGGCCCTTTGGGTCTGTCGGCAGGGCGGGCGGGTAGGGCGGATCGCTCGGCTTTGGCGAATCGCGAAGGATGTACGGCCGGGCGTTCATCGTCGAGCAGGCATACACCTCATTGCGATGGAACTGCCAGTGAAGGTAGGTGTTGCCGTCTGGAGACATGATCGCGGCCGGCACTTTACCAAAAGGCTGAGCACGGTTGACCGAGTCGAGGGCGCCAACGTCAAATTGAAATTCACCACTCGACTTGATGA
>CAMBEV010000326.1 GCA_945865595.1 Nannocystis exedens
GAGGATAGGAAGTCCCACCCGTCAGCGACACCCAAACGGGAGACCTAGGAAACAGTCGAAAGGCGAGTATGCCGAAAAAGAGCGTTCCCAGTTAGCGTGGGCCCAGCTGCGAAACGCAGACGAGCCAATCGGCGCATCGGCGAATTGCTCGGCGTGCTGCGCGCCAGCGTCTCGGCGACGTAACTTGTGCGCAGCCGCGGGCCGCTCTCGCGCAGGCCACTTGGTGCAGTGGCGCGAAGGACAAGCTAGCGCATTTTCGTTTGGACGAGGGGTGTCAGACGGTTCGTGGGTCGTTGAGGAAGGTGCTCGCACGAGCCAATTCGCGTGGCATCGAAATTCACGGACGCGCGGGTCATGCCGAAGACGGAGCGATGCACCGAAGCGCCAATCGCCCCACGTACACACCGACTTCACGCTGCAACAACAGGCGGCGCTCGGGGCGAGCGAAGGGCGGTCAGCACCCCTTCGGGTATCGCGATGCGCGTCAGCTTGCGTACGGTCGACGAGTCCGTCACAACTGCGCGCACGTGCAGGCGCCCCTCGCACCGGGCGCACCGTTTCGTCACCGGGCTCGCCATCACCGTCTCGCATTACCCGCCCGGAACGAGCAAGTGGAACAAGATCGAGCACCGCATGTTCTGCCACATCACGCGCAACTGGCGCGGCCGCGCCCTCGAGAGCGTCGAGACCATCGTGAGCCTCATCGCCGCCACCAAGACTCGTCCAGGTCTGCGCATCCGCGCGGCCGTCGATCGCGGGACGTATGCTGCCGGACGTAAAGTCTCCAAGGCAGACATCCGCGCTCTCCGCCTCCGTCGTGGCGACTTCCACGGCGAATGGAACTACACCATCTTCCCGAATGGCACGGTCGACGTCGTCGACTGAATTGGCGTCCTTATTATTTTATGAGGCCTTAGGCACACGTTCTGTTCGATCCTCGCGGCGAGGGGAGCGCCAACCAAAGCGATTCAGGAGCTGGCCGGTCACCAGCACCTCTCGACAACGATGCGTTACATGCACCTTGCACCGTCGACTCGGGACGACGCCATTCGTCTTCTCAACCAACCGTCCGCGAAACCTCCTTTGGAGATTCGTGGAGAGCTGGGGGAGACGACACCAAAAAATGGCACATTCCCTTAGAAATACGGTGGGCCGGCCGGGACTCGAACTCTCATTGTTACATTTTACAAGAGGCGGTGATTGTCGCGGTTGCGTAGAGGAGAGGCGGAGTTTTCCGGTGGATCGTGAGTGAGCGAAGAGTCGCGGGCGTCTACGGGCGTCCGCGGCTTTTTGCTGGACTCGACCTGCGTTTTGGAGAGCTGGGGGAGACGAGTGTAACTGGCGCAGTTGCATTTCCGCGAGCGAAGAGGGGTACCCCCCGATTCGCGAAAAACGCGCGTTGTGGCGGGCAGGGGGGCCGAAGCGAAGCGGTGGGTTGCGGAGAAAATCTTTGGCACTGACACACTTGTCGGATCGCAACCCAACCACGCTTTCACCGAGTGTGTCATGTAGAGCTCGTGTTGGTTCGATCGACCGTGGACGAGCAGCTGCCCCACGTGGTAGTGGGTCTCCGTGAACGCGGCGACCCACTTGCGCGGAATATTCTCGACCGTGTTTAGACGCAACCGCAAGGTCCACGACATAAGGCACTTCACGTCTCGCGCGGCGCGGCCTCTGATTGCGCTGCCTCTTCTTTTCATCGCGTGTGGCACGACATCATCGCCGGAACCGTTTAACGAAATTGGCACCGACGCGGGGTCAACGAAACCTACGACCGGCAAATGCTCGTCATGGTCAGCGTGGACCTGTCAGGAAACGGCTACGGCGTGCGGGGCATCTTGCGGGAACGTTGATGTCGGGTGCAACGCAAGCTCGGGCGCGGGTCAGGTTGTGGGTTGCGCCTCCGCAATACATGCGTCCTCCACGACGCGCATGTGCGACGGATTCAAGGTGATTGATGGTACCTGTCGTGACTGCGAACGGGCTGTAAGCGCAGGCTGTACGGCCTGGCTCACCCAGTAGATGGGCGCCTAAAGGTTGGCCGCCGCGGCAGCGTTTCGGATTGAAACCGTCAACTCTGTGAGCGCGCCGGGGTGTGCCCACGACGTGGCGGCAACCCGAGTTCGACCCATTGCAGGTCATTTGTCCTCGAGAGTTCTTACCCGCAGTCATTCTGAGCCGCAGGCGGGCGGTCTGCGCGGCTACGCCCGGGGCAGCTGCCCAACAGCTAAATCGCTTCGCGCACTTTGATGCGGCCGCGATCGATATGTTGGCTACAGACCAGGTGCAGTTACGAATGTGGGCGTATGCCGCGAGTGCATATGCAGCGTGGCTCTCCGCAGCAATGGCGCACGTTATTATCGGTTGCGCAAACGTCGCGAAGTATCTCAAACGCAATAGCCTCGGTACGCCAAAATCGCCTCACGGTGCACCGCGCGCTCCCCCTCGCCCACTTCGCTAACCGCACTCGCAACCACGTCAGGCTCCTCCCCGCGCAAAATTGCCTCACGCGCGAAAGCGCTTCCGGTGAGCAAGTCGAAGGCGGGGATACCGTCGACGTACTCGTAGCGCTCCGTCCGAAAGCGAAATTCGTTCGGGTGATGCCGGTGCGCTAAAGCGATCAGCGACAGATAGGTTTTCAGCGACTTGAATTGATCACGGTCGGTGACGTGCACTTCCACGCCGCCGCACACCTCGCCCCGGTACTTATGGAACGTCGGCTGAAAGCTGAGCGGCCGAACGATCGCGCCTGGGTAGCGGAGCACCGCAAATGCGCGCGCCAGCTTCTCGCCGTCGAGCCATGGTGCACCAAACATCGTGAACGGCCTTGTTGTACCCCGACCCTCGGAGAGGTTCGTGCCCTCGAGCAAGCACCCACCTGGATAGACAAGTGCCGCCTCGTACGTTGGCATGTTGGGCGAGGGCAGGACGAAGGGCCTCTGCCATTCCGGCGCATGCGCGCATCGGTCAATGTTCTTGACTGACACAATTTGCAGCAAGTCTCTGCCCACTTTTTCACGCGCAGCAAAGAGCGCGACCACCTCGCCGATGGTCAGCGCATGCCTAACGGGAATCGGCTCGAGACCCACGAACGAGAGGAACTTCGCGTCCGGCAAACGTCCCTCGAGACTCTCGACGTTCGCTCCGATGGGGTTCGGACGGTCAAGTAAGATGACTTTCACATCCGCACGCACGCAGGCACGAAGCGCGAGCAACGCCGTCCACACGAACGTGTAGTAACGCGCGCCGACATCTTGCAAATCGATCAACAGTAGATCAATTTTTGCGAGGTCGTCGTGCGTTGGCGACAGCTGCTCGAACGTGTCGCCGTACAAACTCCGCACGACGACCTGCGCGTTCGCCTCGTCGCCAACGGTCGCCATGTCTTGAGCCTGGCCTGCGAAACCATGCTCGGGACCAAACAGAATGCGTGGCGCAATCCCGAGCTCTCCGAGGACACGGGTTGCATGCATAAGATCGCGCGTGACCGAAGCCGGATGTGCAAGAAGGCCCACACGCTGCTTTTTCACCCGACTCACCAGCTCGGTAAGACTTGCGAATCGTTCGAGGCCAGTTTCCAACATGGGCCCATCTTCGGTCTTCTTTCGCCGCGAGTGGCCTGTTTTGGCTATGCAATAATGTTATAATGCTGTGAAAGGATTGCATATGCGCCGAGTGCTCGTCGTTGATGACGAAGACAACATCACGTTGGTCCTGAAGACCTTGTTGAAGAAGCACGGCTACGAGGTCGAAGTCGCGTCCGACGGTCAGATCGCGCTCGCGATGATCGACTCGTTCGGTCCTGATGTGATTCTGACTGACGTGCGCATGCCAAACCTCGGGGGACTCGACCTGCTCGGCGCACTCAAGGCAAAGCAGTGCACGGCAACCGTGATCGTGATGAGCGCATACGGAAACATCGACGTTGCGCTCGAGGCGATGAAAGCGGGCGCGTACGATTACATTTCAAAGCCGTTCAAGCCCGATGAGGTGGTGCTCGCCCTTCGTAAGGCTGAAGAGCGCGAGTTGCTCCGCCGTGAGAATCGCGCGCTTCGCGAGCAGATCCGCGCAGAGCATCAGTTCGAATCAATCGTCGCCAAGAGTCCATCGATGGATGCCGTGTTTCGAACCGTCGAGAAGATTGCCGAATACAAGACGACCGTGCTCATCACGGGCGAGAGCGGAGTGGGCAAAGAGCTGATCGCCCAGGCGATTCACCGCAGGTCAATTCGCCGCGCGCGCCCATTTGTGGCGGTCAACTGCGGCGCAATTCCAGA
>CAMBEV010000327.1 GCA_945865595.1 Nannocystis exedens
CTTCATCTTCGCATTCCTAGGCGCTATTCGCGCGGGCATCATTCCCGTACCGATCTATCCACCGCTTGGCCTCGGCCAGCTGCAGACCTATCTCGAGAACACGCGCCACATCGTTGCACGCGCCGGGTGCAAGGTCCTGCTGACCAGCCAGAAGGTCAAGTTGCTCCTTGGGTCGGTTCAGTCAGGGACACCAGGGCTCCAGCAAGTGGTCGCGATCGAGCAGCTGCGCAATGCCACTGGAACCCTTCGAGAGGTGAACGTGGCGCTGAACGACGTCGCGTTTCTGCAGTTCACGAGCGGCTCCACGTCGCGACCAAAAGGTGTCACGCTCACGCACGAGGCGCTCGCAACGAACATCGAAGCGATCATGGGCGCCGGGATCGGGGCCACGACCGAGGACGTCGGCATCTCGTGGCTGCCGCTCTACCACGACATGGGCTTGATCGGCCTCGTGCTTGCGCCGCTCTTTTCGAACATCTCCGTCGTCAACATGTCGCCGCTTCTCTTCCTCAAACGGCCCGCGACATGGTTCCACGCCTTTACCAAGTACCGGGGCACGATCGCCTACGCGCCGAACTTTGCGTTCGCACTCTGCGTCAAGCGGATCAAACCCGCTGACCTTGAAGGCGTCGATCTTTCGACATGGCGCGTTGCTGGCTGCGTCTCTGAACCCATTCGAGCCGAAGCTCTCGAGGGCTTCGCAGCCGCGTTCGAGCGAGTCGGATTTCGTAAAGAAGCTTTACTGCCATCCTACGGAATGGCAGAGTCGTCGCTCGCCATCTCGTTCACCGAGTACGGTGAGGGGCTAAAGACCCTGACCGTCAACGCTCCCCGCCTTTGGACTGACGGCATCGCTGAACCCATCGGCGACGACAGCGAGGACGCCATGCGCCTTGTCTCGTGTGGAAAGCCGTTCCCCAACCATACATTCAACATTTTTGCGAGCGATGACCTTACGAGCGCCAGCCCCCTCGCGGAGAATCATGTCGGCGAAATTCGCCTCAAGGGCCCTAGCCTGATGACTGGGTACTGGGACGACGAGGAGAAAACGCGCGAAGTGTTCGCAGGCGAATTCTTGCGCACCGGCGACCTGGGCTTCATCCACGAGCGCAACGTCTACATTTGTGGCCGCTCAAAAGAGGTCATCATTGTCAACGGCCGGAACTACTACCCGCAAGACATCGAGTGGGAGGCCAGCAAGGTCCCTGGCATTCGCAAGGGCAACGTCATTGCCTTTGGCGCGCGCGACATCACGGGCAGAGACCCCGATCGCGAACGCGTTGTCGTCGCGGCTGAAGTTCAGGGCGAAGGGCAGCTTGAGCGCACAGAAATCATCGCGACGCAGGTTCGCAAGATTGTGCAAGAGGGCGTCGCGCTCACCGTCGATGACGTTGTGCTCTTGAAGGCGGGGACCTTACCCAAGACCTCAAGCGGCAAACTGCAGCGCGCCAAGACCCGTGAACTCTACGAGCGTGGAGAGCTCGCTGAGCGCAAGAGCGCCCGCGATGAGAGTAAGCTCGAACTCGTCAAGAACGTTGCCAAAAGTCAGTTCGAGTATTTCAAGCTGGCCGTCATTGGCGGCGCCAAGAAAAAGGGCTGAAATCGCGCGCTCATTGCGGCACGATGACCGCATGGCGTTTCGATTTACCCGAGCCGTGCGCTTCGAAGATGTGGACGTCGCGCGCATCGTATTTTTCGCGCGATTTTTCAACTATTGCCACGAGGCCATGGAGGCATTTTTCGGCGCCCTGCCGCATGGATACCCAGACCTCATTCTGAAACGAGGCGTTGGATTTCCGGTGGTGCACCTCGAAAGCGATTTTTCCTCACCGCTTCGCTACGGCGATGTGTTCGACGTTGACGTCTCAGTCAAGCGCGTCGGGGCAAAATCGTGCACATTTTGTTACGAGTTCAGCAATGCCGGGACACCTGTTGCGCGCGTCACGCAAGTGGTCGTTGCGACCGACATTGTGTCCCTGACCTCAGTAAATTTACCTGACGATGTCCGCGCACTCCTGCAGCGGCACCTAGTGTCTTGCTGAGGCGGGACTCAATCGCAGCCGCACGCGATTGCGAAAGCACGGCATATCTCCTTCATCTTGTCGTGACCGAGAGAGCCGACATAGGTTCGCAAATCGCTTTGTCTGACCGTGAATAGGTTCGCAAGGTCTGCGCACGATGGGCTCTTGAGGCCCTCGTCAATTCCGATTGCGACTTCCGTAGGTGAGCCACGCATCGTCGACGTGATGGCGGCGACCGTCACGGTATGGAGCACTTGGACGAGTGCGTTCCGGCTTAGAACGAGCACCGGACGTTTCTTGTCGGGCGCCGAAAACCGGAACATCCAGATTTCACCGCGCGCTAACTCTCGGGCCATTCCTGCGCTCCAAGCAGGCCGTCAAGTTCCACCGCAAGTTCCTCCGCAAGCTCGCCTCCGTGCCCGGAGTATGCTTTTCGGATCTTTTGATCGATTTGAGCGCTCTGTTTTGCAGCGAGGTAGTGGACGGTGGCCTGGCGAATAAACGCCGACCGCCCGTCTTTACGAGTCTCTGGATCGGCGTCGATGCGCTCGAGCAGTTCTTCGGCGATCGAAATCTGAACGGGCCGGGAGGGCATGATGGCAGTGTACAACATATTCATGTGTGGTCAAGCCAACATAACTGCCAACGGCTCCTTGGTCACGTTGCAGGCTCTTCGTCTTCACTGGCCGCGGGCTCAACCACGGTCTTCACGTTCTCGGCAAGGTCAACCCCCTTGTCCTTCATGCGCTTCATGAAGAGTAACGACCCGACACCGATAGCAAGCAAGGCGATGCACTCCCACTGAGCGAACGTGAGGCCGCCGTGGCGCGTGTCGCCGCCCTCTTTGCCGTCGGGGACGCGCAAAAAATCCATCGCGAAACGAACCGGTGCGTAAGCAAATGCACTCGCGACGATGTACGCGCCGACTGGCAGCTTACGGTTCCAAGTGAGCACGAAGCACGCGGCGAGCACGATGGTGAACATCAGCTCGAGTAGGCCGAGGTCGTAACGAGGGTAGTTCCCCCACACGAGCTCGATTTTTTTGATGTCCTCAGGGCGCCAAGGCGCGTGCGGTCCCGCGAAGGGATACGCCACCGCAAACATCGTATTTCCGAGTGCGCGTGCACCGGGGTGGTCGTGAACCACCGAGCACCCGGAGCGACCGAAGATCCACGCGACTGGGAAAATCGCCAGAATCAGATCGACGTACGCAAAGATCGAGCGCGAAGGGCGAAGACGGGCAATGCCAAGACCCTTGACGAAATCGAAGTGCTTCCAGAGGAAGACACCGATCAGGGCGCCGGAGAACCCGCCGAATGAGCTCAATCCCTCCCAGAGGAAGAGCAGCGACTGCGGCCGGCGAACGACTTCGTCCCAATGGTAGAACAGCTGATCGAAGACGTGGCCACCGACGAAGCCGCCGATCAACATCCACGTGATGAAGGAGTTCAGCGCGATGACATCGTAGCCTTGCTTCTTGGCGCGGCGGACAGCGAGCGAGCTGCCGATCAGCACGGCCGTGGCAACCAAGATGCCAAATGGATGGAGCTTGAGGCCACCAGGAAGCGGAATGTCAGGAACCTTGATGTAGGGAATCATTGGCGGCTCACCTTCTACATAACCCCGCCCAGGAAGTCATGTGGAGCAAATGGTGTACTTCACGTTACGAATAGACGACCTATTGCGGCCCCTTGACCGAGACCACGTCGCGATCGCCGGGCCCCTTGCCCATGACGGCCACGGCATGCCAGCCGCCGCAACGTCTTGCTAGGACGACTTGTTCCTGCAATGCGCATTGCGCCGCCGGAAGTCGCGCTTCGAGTGCACCGCCCAACACTTCGCGAGCGTGATCAAGCGCCACTTGGCGAGAAGCTGGGGCCGCAGGATCAAGCGAACGCGCGTAATCCGCCTCGGCCCATCGGATGAAGAGGTCTTCGCCCTCGATGCGACCTTCTTCAATGCCTGTCGCATTTCTGGAAACGGTAACCATGACGGTTGCCAATCGCTCGAGGGGTGGCTTGCGCAATACCGGAATCAGAAAGCGAATTCCCGCGACGTGCCGCTCGGGTGCCCTTCCCCATGACGTGCGGGCGCCTGACATGAATCGCTGAAGAGCGGCCGGGGCGTCTTCCAATGCTCGTCCGAAGACGCCGTCGCCCGTGAGCGCGCCGATCGCAGCCGCGATGTGCTCTCCGACTTGCCTT
>CAMBEV010000328.1 GCA_945865595.1 Nannocystis exedens
TCTCCGACTTGCCTTCGTTGTGCGCTCTGGCGCTCGAGCAGCTTGTCGAGCTTGCGGGCATCGCTGAGTAGCTCAATCGTCTCCACGTCGCTCACCTCCTGGCCGTAGACGGAGGTTGACGCGAGGGCCTCTGCCGCGTGCGGTCCATCTGGCAGGTCGGTGAGGTAATTGATCGCGTCCTGGTACGATTGTTGCGCCTTCGCGAAGTATGCGGCCTCTTCGTCAACGTAAACTTCGTTGACCTCTTTGCTCCACGCGCCGGTTGGAAAGTCACGCAGGTAGTCACGGGCCCGAGCGAGCCTTGGCCCAGGGTCTGCCGCGACACGAAAGGCGCGGTAAGCGTTCGCTTCCCTTGCCGGCGTAAAAATCTGGTTGCCGATCGGTGCGCAGCCCACCGCACACAGCAAGAGGCATGCAGCGCGCCTCATGGCGTGGCTCCGAGACAGAACTCGCATTCACTCGGGGTAAGCGGCGATCCATCACTCATGAAGGTCGCGTATTCAGCACACGTCGCGTCCTGTAGCGCTCGCAGGCACACCTGCCCGTCGCGCTCGAGCGGTCGGCACGTCGTCGGCAATGGGCTTGCCTGTTTGGACTCATCGCACGCAACGTCGCATCGCTTCGTCCACAGCACGCAGTCTTGGCATTGCTGACAGTCAAGTTTCTTGCGTTCTTTGCCGAAGGTCGTTTGGTCAAGGTCTTTGACCTCTTCGCTGCAGCCTCCAAGGTCGCCTGGCGTTGTAGCGAGGAGCAGCGGAGCGAGGGCGATGAGGACGAGAAGACGCTTCATGGCAGCACCTCGTATGCGACCGTGAGTCCCACTTGCGCGCTCACCACCGGGTAGGCCGCCGAGGAAACCTCGCGTGTGCCCGCGCCATAGAACAGATTGCCAACGAGCTCGCCGGTAAGCCCGATGCCGCCGAGGGGGAACCATGCTGCACCTGCGCCGAGCTCGCCACCCCATGTGAACGACGGCGTTGCAACGAAGGCAGGGCCCACGCGCGCGAACGTCGCCCACGAGATGGTGCGGCGATAGAGCAGGTACCCTGGTGAACACGCCCACTGTGAGACCCCCTCGACCGCGAACGCACAATGGATCGTCGCTCCGTGGCGAAATCGATGGCCGCGCCCCCATGCGAAACCGGCGCCGAGATCGACGTATGAAGCCGTGCGTGAAACGCCTTCAGCGGAGCTCCCCAGGATGCTCGACAGCCGGTACGGATTGTTGAAACGAAAGCCCGTACCGACCGCGGTTGAGAGCATCACGACGGCATCGGCGTTCTCAGCGGGCGGGGCAGCAAGTGTGATGGCAGCGGGCGACGCCAGTTCGGGGGCCGCATCCGCGAACGATGGCAAGAACGCCACCGATGCCAACACTGCGAAGCCAAGGGGCCGAAGACGGATAGTCATGACCGATCGACGCGCACCTTTGCTTTTGCACCCGCCCATTTACCTGACAGCGCGAGCTGCCCACACGCGGCGCTCACATCGTCACCACGCTGGCGACGAATGAAGCAACTGTAACCGGCGTCGACCACAATCTTCTGAAACGCGAAGACGCCGTTCCAGTCGGGAGGCCCAAGGGTGCTCGCCTCGATAGGGTTCATCGGAATCAGGTTCACCTTCACAGGCAAACCGCGCAGGAGCGTGACGAGCTTCTTCGCTTCGGCCGTCGAGTCGTTTCTTCCTGCGACGAGCGTGTACTCGATCGTGATGCGACGACGCTTCGGAAGCGGATACGCGCGCAGGGCCGCCATCAGCACTTCGAGCGGATATTTGCGGTTGATCGGCATCAGCTTCGAACGCGTTTCGTTGTCGGTTGCGTGGAGCGAAATTGCGAGCCCAATGTTGCCTGCGAAGTCTTTGCCGAGGCGCTCGATCTCAGGGACGAGACCGCTGGTCGAAACCGTAATGCGTCTTGACGAAAGGGCGATGCCGTCAGGATGGGTAAGTAACTTGAGCGCTCGCACGGTCGCGTCGTAGTTGTGCAGAGGCTCGCCCATGCCCATCAGGACGACGTTGCGAAGCTGCTCGTTTGGCTCGAGCCGTGATCTCCCGACGATGACCTGGGCAACGATCTCGTCGGCCGTCATCTGCCGCTTCAAGCCCGCGACGCCGCTGGCGCAAAAGACGCAGCCCATCGCGCATCCCACCTGCGTCGAGATGCACTGTGTGACATGCACGGTTTCGTTGGCTTCGTCTTCTTCCTCGTCCGTGTCGTCAGCATCATCAGCTCCGTCGTCGAGTGGAGACGGCAGCTTCGACTGCCCCAATCGAGGAAGGCGCGGAATGAGCACGGTCTCGACGGTTGAACCGTCATGCATCTTGACGAGCAACTTCCGCGTCGCATCTGTAGAACGACGCTCGCTTGCGATCGTGAGCGTCTCTGCCAGCCCCAACGTTTGTAGCGATTGACGAAGCGAGGCGGGCAGGTCGGTCATCTGCGACGGGTCGAGTACGGACCGCGCGTGGATCCAACGGAAGACCTGCTTGCCGTGAAACGGGCGCCCTCCGAGCGGCCCGAGCACCTTCGCCCAGTCGTCGGCCGTACGAGCCAGCGGGCCCAGCTCAGCCGTGCGCACCAGCGAACGCCTGGGTGGAGGGGTTACGGCAGTCTCGGCGTCAACTTCGGTCACGCGCGCAAGGTAGCCGACGCCAGCAAAGGTGCAAGGCGCCACGGTGGACGGCGAGGTGCATGGTAGGCTCCGCCCATGTCCATGACCTCCCCTGTCGCTTACAATCTCGACGAAGGCGTTGCCGTCATTACGATGGACGACGGCAAAGCCAATGCCCTCTCAGAGGCGATGATTGCCGCCTTGCTCGAAGCGCTTGCTCGAGCAGAAAATGACCCCAGCGCCGCGGTGCTCGTCGGCCGAACCGACCGGTTCTGCGCGGGGTTCGACCTCAAGGTCATGATGAGCAGTCCCGAAGCAGCCCTTGCGCTCTTAGGTAGCGGGTCGGGTTTGCTGATGAAGCTCTATGGTGCGAAGTTGCCACTCGTCCTTGCCGTGACGGGTCACGCTCTCGCGGGCGGCGCTTTGGTCGTACTCACGGGCGACGTTCGCATCGGTGCTGCCGGCGCGTTTCGCATTGGGCTCAACGAAGTAAGCATCGGCATGCCGGTTCCTCTACTCGCCATGGAGCTCGCTCGCTCGCGACTGCTGCCCACAGAGCTCGGGCCAGCCACGCTGCAGTCGAAGATCTACAGTCCCGAAGACGCCGTGCGCGCCGGCTACCTCGATGAGGTCGTGCCGGCCGATCGCGTACTCCCTCGTGCACTCGAGGAAGCCCGGAGACTCGCGGGCCTACCGAAGGCCGCGTACGTCGGCACAAAGAAGCGGCAGCGCGGCAAGACGATCGAGTACATCCTCAGCAACTTGGAGAGCGACGCCGCGGACATGCTGGGCGGATAGGGCCACCGTCTACCCCCCGCGTTTTGCCTCATCCCAATAGCGATCGAGCACCTCGAGCGACAGATGAGGCTCCACCGAGCCCGGATCGCCCCACCCGCCGTGCTCTTCGCGGACACGCTTTTCGACGTGCGCGAAACGTTTGGTGAACTTGTCGATGGTCCGCCTGAGCGCCCCCTCAGCGTCCACCTTGACGTGTCGCGCAAGGTTGACGAGCGCAAAAAGCGTGTCGCCTAGCTCCTCCTCGATGGCATCGGCATCGCCACTGGCGACCGCTTGGTCGAGCTCGGCAAGTTCTTCGGTCACTTTGGCGCGCGAGCCGCTCACGTCTTCCCAATCGAACCCCACGCGCGAAACCTTCTCGCCCACCCGCTGAGCGCGATTGAGCGCCGGCAAACTTCGCGGCACGCCTTCGAGAACCCCGCGACCCTGTTTTTCTTGGGCTTTTAGCTTTTCCCAGTTCGACAGCACTTCTTCCGACGAGCCCACCGTCGTGTCGCCAAACACGTGCGGATGGCGCGACACGAGCTTGTCGACAATGCCCGTCACCACATCGTCAATTGCGAAAGCATCTTGACTACGTCCGATTTCGGCCAAGAAAACGACCTGCAGCAAAAGGTCGCCTAGCTCTTCGCGTATCGCGTCGGCGCTGCCCGACTCAATCGCGTCGATCACCTCGCACGCTTCTTCAAGCACGTACTTGCGCAGCGACGCGTAAGACTGCTCGCGATCCCAAGGGCATCCGTCGGGCGCGAGCAAGCGTTGCATGACGCCGACCAAGCGCGTGAGGGTCGCGCCGTCCTGCTCG
>CAMBEV010000329.1 GCA_945865595.1 Nannocystis exedens
GGAGCGCAGCGCCGGCACGAGCGTTTCGAGAGGCTCACGCGCGTCAGTTCGAACACGAAGGGCACGCCGCTCTTCGTCAAGACTCTTTCCTAAAGTGCTCACACCCAAGAGGACCGCAAGCGGAAGCAAGGCAAGAGCCCCGACCGCGACGCTGCGAGGCGTCTTCGACCAACGCGAAAGGGCGCTCTCCTCCGACCCGACCCCCGCCGTCACACACGCCGCACAAACGACGAATGCGACCGCAATACCTGGCACCTCCGAGTTGAAGTCCCCCATGTTGTGCACGAACGCACCCACAAGTGCGACCCAAGCGCTCCGCGCGATCTCGGGTCGTGCCATCGCTTCACGAAGCCTGAGGGCGACCATCGCGAGCAACATCGACGCAGTACCGACGAAGGGCCCCCATTCGGAAAGCCACTGGACGATCAGGTTCTCCGGCTGTGCGAAAACCACGTGTCCGATGCCCGCGCGATACTCTGCAAATGCAGACTCGAACGCTCCTCTGCCTGTTCCCCAGATGGGGTACGCCTTGATCACGGGCATCATGCCCGCGAACGATCGCAGCTT
The DNA here is from genome assembly GCA_945865595.1 of Nannocystis exedens. Lineage (GTDB taxonomy): Bacteria > Myxococcota_A > Polyangia > Polyangiales > Polyangiaceae > JAHFDX01. The sequence goes on from CAMBEV010000329.1 coordinate 568, forward strand.
GCTGCCATCCGCATCGAGCAGCTCTTTTCGCGCATCGTCGGTGAGTGCGATGACCAGAACAGAGGTGATCAACGCGAGTCCGAGAAGCGCGAATGCGGTACTTCGGTGACCTTCGTTGAAGGCACGTCGATGGACCCAACCCGAGGCGATCACGACAAGGGCCATGCTGATGACCCCTCCGCGTGAAGCGACCCAGATCTGCGTAGCGATCAATAGAACAGCGATCGACCAAGGAATCGCGCGCCGCCTGAGCGACTCTGCGTGAACGCCCAACCCGATCGCCGCAGCGATGCCCACGTTAAGATAGGCCGCAAGGTGGTTCGGATTCGGGAGCGGAGAAACGTGCCTTACCTCCGACGGATTCAAGATCTCATAAAGCCCAAACACGCGCGTCGCACCGAACAGCGGATGCGCAACCGCACTGATGCCAAGCACCAACGCGACGATCGTCAGCGTCCACAAGAGCTTCTCGAGCCCCTCGCGACGTGTCGCAATGCGCAAGCACCCAAGGAACATCGTCAGATACAAGACGCCGCGCAACGCTTGAATCCGCGTCGCGATCGGATCGATCGACAGTGTGCCCCAAGTCGGAGCGTCTTTGAGCGGAGACAGCGAACGTTCCCAAATGTCCGCCGACTTCGGTGCGACAATCCTCAAAATCTCGAGGGGCAACGGCAGCGCTTGAAGCAGTGTGAAGGCAGTCAACGCAAGCGCGAGCCACGCAAGCAGCGCCCCCGATTGGCGAACACACCGCGGACGCGAACCCACCCAGAGCAGAAACGTGGCCACCGTCGCGAGCACCGTCGCAACGACCAACACCTGGGTGTGCTGCGCGCCAATGCACAGCGGCGCTAGCGCGATGACAAAAACGGCGAGTGCAAATCCTACGCGTTCATGGGGACGGTGGAGCATGCGTAGGCCTCGCGCTGCTTAGGTGCCTAACCATTGTGCTCATTTCACGAGGCATGAAAAACGGCGGCGCCTGGCACCCTCTCCCCATGGGAGAGGATCGAGGTGAGGGTCGAAACTCGCCGCTTCGTCTGCACTTTGATCTGAAGAATCGTGGCCCGATGCAGCCCCTCACCTTGAACCTCTCCCGTAGGGAGAGGGCGCATGGAACATTGCTTAGGTGCAGAGCGCTCACGAAACAATCACTGCGGGCGCTCGAGCTGCCCATCGGGGCCATTTCGGATCGGCACCCTAGGCAAGGGCTTCTTTTTCGCAGAGCCGCTTGTTGCAGGCGCTGCACTTGCGGAAGCGACAGGCACCGGCACAACCTCGGCCTTGCCGAACACGATGCGGCCAAAACGCGGCGCAAAGTGGAAGTTGCCCTTGCCCAAGATTGGCGACCACGACACGCCACTGTTCTCTTTCATCGCATAAAAATTGAGGCGCCAGCTCTCGCCGCCCTTTGGTACCACGCCTTGACGACCCTTCGCGAAAGCCGTCCACGGAATCGCGACTTCGACGTCGTAGCCCACAAGCTTATCGCCCTCTTTACGAACGGCGACTGCACTCTTCAGCTGCGCGTTCCAGTCTTCGTGCCCGAAGGGGCCGTTCTCGCCACCGCTCGGCAGTTGGCGTGTGTCGAAGTGGCTCTTGAACAACTTGTTCTGCGGATTGATCTGAATCTCGAAGTAGTCGCGGTTGTCGCCGTCGCCGTCGGGATCGATCATCAGCTCGACGGTGTCTTTGGTCCAAAGCTTGGGCTGACCTCCGGCGGTGAACTCCTTCGGCTGCGACTTTGCGTCGGTAAAACCCTGGTAGAATTCTGCGCTCTTTACCGCGATGAACGCGTAGAAGTTCGTATCATCGAAGGTTACTTTTGCATTCGCGTTCACCGGAAACGACTCGTTTGGCTTGCCGGTCCCGACGTCGACGAACACGCCAGTGCTCGCCGCGGTCTCCCATGCCTTGTCGGTCGCCTTGCCATCGATAGCGATTTTTTCACCGGCAAGTTTGTTGACGGCTAGCGAAGGAACGTCACCGCCAGGTGGCTTAGCCTCACCCGGCCCCGGCGCTGCGAGCCCGGTCTTTAGCTTTGCGATGATCGCGCGATTGTCACCATCGTTGGGCCCCGCGATCACCCGAAGGCGCGCGCCTTCGCGACGCCACACGCCGGCCATAAACTTGATGTTCGCGCCCTTGACGTCGTCGGGCACCCGATAGCTCACTTCGTCGACCATCACTTTGCCGCGTTCCCAACGATCGAGGCCGAACACGGCTTGATCGTCGCGGACCTGCCGCAAAGCGCCGGTACCATCAAGGTTGCCGATGGGGCGATCTTCGAACTCATCGAGGACGTGAGTGAAGAGCTGCCAACCCTCCTTGAGGGCCTCGTCCGATCGCCAGTAGATCGTGATGCGCACGTCGGTACCGGGCTTCGCGAGCTCGGGGTCGACCTTCACCCCCAAGATGTGGACGCGATTTTCGAAATCAATGGTGAGGGGCGCCACTCCCTGCGGAAGCGCTTCGATTGCGAGCTCTTTGAGCTTGTCTTTGTCGTCGCTTGTGAGGCCCTTGCCACTGCTCACACAAGCGAGGCAGGTGAATGCAATGCCCACAGCCAAGCCAGTCAGTTTTCTGCGCATGTTGCTCACTCCAGCTCTCTCAGTCTCAATTTGTAACCACGAAGAGTCTATTTAGCGACGACCTTTGCGGCGGGCGTCTTTCTCGCGCTTGCGCTGCGCCTTCTTCGCGTTGCGCTCAGCGGTGGAGAGCGCCTTCATCTTGGTCATGCCGTCGGTCGGCGATGCGCTGTCCATGCCTGCCATGCCTGGGAAGCCACCCATGCCACCCATGCCACCCATGCCGGGCATACCCGGAAAACCAGGCATTCCCGGAAAGCCACCGCCCATTCCTGGAGAGCCGGGAAAGCCGCTTGGCATACCGCCGCCCATTCCGCCCATTCCGCCCATGCCGCCGCCCATCTTGGCCATCTGCTTGGCCATGTTGCGAGCGGCCGCCAGGTTCTTCATGCCCGGCATCTTGCCGAGCATGCCCATGTTCTGGCCCATGCCGTCCATCATTTGCTTCATGAACAGGAACTTCTGCACGAGCTCTTGCACGACTTGCTCAGACTGCGCCGAACCGAGCGCGATGCGCTTCACGCGGCCCGGATCACGAATGAGCGCGTAAGGATCACGTCGCTCGAACTTGGTGAAACTCTGGATCATCGCTTCGACGCGCACGAGCTCTTTGTCGTCGAGGTTGACTCCGGGAGGCATCATGTCGCTCATGCCCGGCATCTTCGCCATGAGGTCTTTCAGGGAGCCCATGCGCTTGATGGTGCGAATTTGATCGAGAAAATCGTCGAGGGAAAACTTCCCCTCGAGCATGCGCTTCGCATCTTCGGCCATCTTCGCTTCATCGACGATGCCTTCGAAATCTTTGATGAGACCGACGACGTCGCCCATGCCGAGCACGCGGCTCGCCATGCCGTCGGCCCGGAACTCTTCAAACTTGTCGACCGTCTCGCCCATGCCGACGAAGCGCACCGGCGCACCGGTTACTTCTTTGACGCTCAGCGCTGCACCACCACGAGCATCGCCGTCGAGCTTTGCGATCACGACGCCAGTGAGGCCGAGGCGATCGTGGAACGCACGCGACACCCGTACAGAGTCTTGACCGATCATCG
>CAMBEV010000330.1 GCA_945865595.1 Nannocystis exedens
TCGAGATGGTTGGTGGGCTCGTCGAGCACCAAGAAGTTCGGTGGATCGTAGAGCATCACCGCGAGCACGAGCCGCGCCTTCTCGCCCCCGGAAAGGATGCGGCACGGCTTCTCGATGTCGTCACCCGAGAAGCCAAAGACGCCGCCGAGGGTGCGCAGCGAGCCGATCGACGCTTTCGGAAATGCGCCCACCAGGGTGTCCCAAACGGTGTCCGCCGGCCTCAAGAGGTCCATTGCGTGCTGTGCGAAGTAGCCGAGCTTCACCGCGGCTCCGAGGCCCACGCGACCGTCATCCGCCTCGGCTGCGCCGGCGATCAGCTTGAGCAGTGTCGATTTCCCTGCGCCGTTGATGCCCATGACGCACCAGCGTTCTTTGCGGCGAATGGTGAGGTCGAGTCCTTCGTAGATCGATTTCTTGCCGTACGCCTTGTGCACGTTCTCGAGCTTGGCGACGTCGTCGCCCGATCGCGGCGCATCTTGGAAGTCGAAACGTAACTTTTTGTGTCGCTTTGGCGGTTCGACGCGTTCTATTTTGTCAAGTTTCTTGACTCTCGATTGAACCTGCGCGGCGTGGCTTGCGCGTGCCTTGAAGCGCGCAATGAACGCTTCTTCTTTGGCGAGCATGGCCTGCTGTCGGTCGAACTGACTCTCGGCCTGCAGGTCAAGAAGCGCGCGCTGCTTCATGTAAAATTCGTAATTGCCCGAAAATACGGTGAGCTCGCCGCCGTCGATTTCGACGACTTTGCTAACGATGCGATTCATAAACTCGCGATCGTGTGAGGTCATGATGAGTGCGCCGTCGTACGCCTTGAGAAAACTCTCGAGCCAAATGATCGACTCGATATCGAGGTGGTTGGTCGGCTCATCGAGAAGCATCGCGTCGGGCTTCATGAGGAGGATACGCGCCAACGCGACACGCATTTTCCAACCGCCGGAAAGCGCGCCCACATCGCCGTCCATCAGGTCTTGTTCAAACCCGAGACCCGCCAAAATTTCACGGGCCCGCGCGTCGAGCGCATAACCGCCGAGCTCCTCGAAGCGTGCCTGCGCTTCACCAAACGCCTCAATAAGTCGATCCATGTCGTCGGCGAATGCAGGGTCGGCGAGCTTGTCTTCGAGCTCCTTTAACTGAGTGCCCGCTTCGGACACAGGCCCTGCGCCTGCCAGGGTGGCGCTGACGACGCTCATCCCGTTCATCTCGCCGGCGTCTTGGCTGAAGTAGCCGATGGTCGTGCCGCGATCGATGGCGACCTGGCCGCCGTCGGGCGCCTCTTCTTTCACGATCATGCGGAAAATCGTGGTCTTTCCCGAACCGTTTGGCCCAACGAGGCCTAGCTTCTCACCCTTGAAAACGGCGAGGGAGGCGTCCATGAAGAGGATTTGGCGACCATGCTGCTTGGATACGGCGTCGAGGCGAATCACGGCGCGCTGGGTAGCACTTGCCGTGAACGAAGTCGAAGTAGCGTGCAACGAACATTTTCGAGTAAGCTCCCGAGGAGTGCCTATGCGACAGACCATTGAAGCTTCAAGCGCGGCTGACGACGACGCCACCACTTCCGCAAGTGCAGCAGTACCTGCGAAGCGGGCTTATCGTTGCCCTGAGCTTCATCGATTGGGTTCTGTGCGTCATTTGACGCTCGGCCGCACGGGGCGGGGCGGCGACTTCGCCAGCCTTCGTAGTTAGAGTCACGAAGCTTCCGATCAACGATGGGACAAATGAGCGACGACGAGCAAGGGCCCGCATCTCAGCTGAGCGATGGGCAATGCACGCAGCGACATCCTTACGTACGGCCGGTCCTGCAGCGTCTGGGCTCGGTGCGCCACTTGACGTTGGGCGCGACAGGGCGAGGCGGTGACTTTGCCAGCCTTCGCGGCAACCGCAGCTGAGCGGCAACAGGCCGTGACTGCAGACCCCAACGGCTTGACGGGCGCGCTGGCGGCGTTCTTGTTGCTGCGCACCTTCGACGCAGAGCCGTCGGCGAGCGAGGACACCGTCGCCGAGACCGAGTGGCCTCCCATGCTTGATGAACTTGCAGCTCACCTTGCCACGGGCCTCGAGCGAGCCGTTTCTCGTGCGATCGAAGGCGCCGACCACGTCGCCGTGCTCACCGGTGGCGGCGTCGACTCGGGCGCTCTGCTTGCCATGGTCGTTGCCAAGGCACGTGGCGCGTCGGTCAAACATGTGGAAGCCGTCGCGCTCCATTTTGGCGGGCCGGGTGACGACCGTCCGCATCTCTCTCGGCTATGCGGCGACCTTGGCCTCAGTCCGGTGCGGGTGACGCCGCTTGAGGCTGTTCCTTTTTTTGCCCAAGCGCTCAGTCTCGGAGGCCGCCCTGATCCATGGCCAACGACGGCATTTGAGCTCGCGCTTGCGTCGCGCGCGCGGGACCTTGGGGCGACGCGGATTTTAGCGGGATTCGGCGGCGATCACGTCTTCAACGGCGAGGGTCGCGACTTGGCCCTCCTGGTTAAGCAAGGGCATCCGGTGAGAGCCGTCCGCGAAGCCCTTGCGCTGCAGTTGCCCGAAGGTGGGTCTGGTTTGGCAAAGCTGCGCGATTTTCTCGTGGCGCCATTGCTCGCGGATCACGTGCCTCACTCGCTTCGGCGGGCGAGGCGAATCCGGCGTCAGCAGCAGCCGTGGATGGGCCCCGCGATGCTCCAATTTGTCGGTCGGCACTTCTCCGCGAGGCCGGGCCGGTCGATTGCGCCGACCACGCCGCGGGCGCGTTACCATGAATGGGTGACCTCTCCATGGCGTCGAGAGCTCGAGCTGCGCCGTGAAGCGCTCGAGCGCACGATCGGGGTGAGTCGACGAAACCCCTATCTCGACCCCGAGCTGCTTCGTGTTCTGGCCCGCATTCCCCCGCATTGCCTGCTTGCCGATGGTTTGCAGAAGGGACTCTTTCGTCGCGCGATCGCGCGCTGGGTGCCCGAATCGCTGCGTTTGCGACGCGACAAGGCATGGCTTGAGCCCGCCATCGAAACGCTTGTTCGCCACCCAACGGTTGCGCCTCAACTTGAGGCACTCCTCGATGCGCGTGAGCTCGCCGCACGCGGCCTAGTCAATTCCCGGTTTAGTCACATCGTCAGATACGAAACGAGTCGCTCGGCATCGGCATGGGTCCACTTCTGGCCAGCCCTCAGCGCGGAGGCGTGGCTCCGTGGCGCGTAATCAACAGCCTCGATGGGTGAGCGCACTCGAAGTGTACCCGGGCGCGTATTTCCGCGTGGGTCGTATCGACGCTGACTATGTAGTCGAGTGGACGGGCTTGGTGGCGGTTCGCCTTTCTGGGGTGGGAGAAGTGCTTGATGTCAACAAAGTTGACCGTGCAGACGCTCGCCTGGTCGGCAAGATTCTTGAGCATTCGATTCCCGCGATGGCGCTGCACCTCTCGGGCGGGCTGTCGTTCCATGCCTCGGCGGTCGTCTGTGGCGGTCGCGCATTTGCGTTTCTCGGCGCAAGTGGCCACGGAAAATCAACCTTGGCGAGCGCCCTCTGCCTGCGCGCAAACGGTCGGCTCCTTGCCGACGACATCACGTACTTCGCACAGCTCGGAGGCACGTGGCTTGCCCGTGGGGTCGAGCGCCAAAGCTGGCTTGCTCCGTCGGCGCGCACCGCGCTTCTTGGTGAGGAGGCCAGCGCGTTCGGAAAGGAACCGCTGACTCTGGCTGGCGAGTCCGAGGCACCGCTTGCGGCACTGGTGCTCCTCGAGGAAGCGCCCACGATTGACCTGTTGCGACTGACGGGCCTTCGCGCGGCTGAAGCGCTTCTCACTCAGCTGATTCGCCTCGAACTCGAGGACCCGGCAGTTCAGGTGCGCGATTTAGAACGCATCGAGTTACTTTTGCGTTCGGTGCCCGTCTTTGTCTTGCGCAGACCGCTGAGCTTTGATGCTCTGCCGCACGTGATAGCAGTCGTCGAGTCAATGATGGGGCAAGCATGACGTACGGAAAGGTCAGGCCAGGCGAGGACGTTCACGTCCGCGAGTTCGACGGTGAGCTGGTGCTGCTCGACCTTCGTGGTGGGGACTACTTCGGGCTCGATGCGGTCGGCAAGTCGCTCTGGGTGGGCCTCTTGGAGGGGTTGTCGGTTCATGAAGTCGCTTTGCGCCTCGTGGAGGAGTACGACGTCGGAATCGATGTTCTCGAGCATGACTTGCGGGCGCTGTATGACAAAATGCTAGCTCGGGGCTTGATCGTAGA
>CAMBEV010000331.1 GCA_945865595.1 Nannocystis exedens
AACACGATCGTTCCCACCAACAGCCGCGAGCGCACGGGCTATGCCACGCAAAAGCCGCTCGCGATCGTGCGACGCATCGTGCGCGTTCATTCGGCACCTGGCGACGTCGTCCTCGACTGCTTCGCCGGCAGTGGCACAACCGGCGAAGCTGCGGCAATCGAAGGGCGCAACTTCATCATGATTGACGAGAGCGAAGAGGCAATCGCGGTCATGCGCAAACGACTCGCGCCCTACCAATAACCCTGCGCTTGCGCCGCACAGCTTGCAAGCTCGCCGATTTCATGTAGTTTTCGCGCTCTCGCTCAGCTTCGGCTTTGCGAACGGAGAGGTGACCGAGTGGCCGATGGTACCCGCTTGCTAAGCGGGCGTTGGGGAAACCTGACCGCGGGTTCGACTCCCGCCCTCTCCGCCGACTGACGCGATAGGCTCAGCCGCACATGCTTCCTAAGCGACGCGCGACGACCATCACGATCGCGCTGATCGTCGTCTACGCCTCGTTCTACTTGTGTCGCGCAAACGTTGACGCCGCCCAGCTGCCGTTTCTGGGCGCGCTTGGTTACAGCAAGACGCAGTGGGGCGCTGCGATGGGGTGGGTCATCTTGGGCCACTCGGTCGGCAAGGTCACGATGGGGGCCCTCGGCGATCGCATTGGCGGCCGCGCCCTCTTGGCGATGTGCGCGTTTGCGTCGGTGTTGATCAGTTTCAGCATGAGCTTCGCTCCCTCGCTCGGCGTCCTTGCGATGCTTGCAACAGGCAACCGCATCTTCCAGGCCGGTGGCTGGAGTGGCGTAGTTCACATCGCCTCCCGCACGTTCGAGCCAAAAGACCGTGGCTCGAAAATGGGACTCATCTCGATCAGTTACGTCGCGGGCAGCCCCATTGCGCTCTTGATTTCGGCGCAGGTCCTCGAGCACTCCTCCTCGTGGCGCGGCCTCTTTCGCATCAACCCCGCGATGTTGTTCGTCATCGCCGCGATCGGACTTCTTCTACTGCCGAAAAGCGATCGGTCTGGAGGTCCAGCCTCCACTCACCAAGAACCCGCGGGTGAACCGTACGGGGTCGTCCTTCGTGCAATGCTCAAGAAGCCAGCGTTTTGGGTCGCGATCGTGTTGTCAACCATGTTGACATTTGTTCAGACGTGCTTTGTCAGCTGGACAGTGACCTACTTGCAAGAACTCTCCGTCAAGGCGGGCGAAGGCGGAACGTTCTCCGCATCCGTCACCAAGAGCGCGATTTTCGGCATCGGCGGAGTGGTCGGCGCCTTGGTCGCTGGCAAGCTGAGCGACTCATTCGGACCCGGCAAACGCGCACCCGTGATGGCCGTGTTTCTCGTCGCCCACGTGGTCGCGGTCCTCGCGCTCGCCCACGCGCCCATTACGTCCTCGCTCACAGCGGCCATCGTCATCGGCATCTGTGGCCTCTTTCTGCAGGGGCCTTACACGCTCTTGCTCGGAGCCGTCGCACTCGACCTTGGCGGCAAGCGTGTCTCTTCGACCGCAGTGGGACTCATCGACGGCGCGGGCTATCTCGCGGGAGCGGCAGCCCCACCCATCATCGGATCGCTCGCACAAACGCACGGCTGGACAGCCGCATTCGACGTCATCGCGGTTGCCGGAGGACTCGCAACGATCGCAACGATCGCGTGGGCGGCGCACTCGCGCACGGTAAGGTGAGGCTATGCCGAGCCCGCTCGCCATCCACTGGTCGCTCGACCCGAACGTCACCTTCCTTAACCACGGCTCGTTCGGCGCGTGCCCAAAGGTCGTCCTTGAGGCCCAGCGGCGATGGCGCGATCAGCTCGAGCGCAACCCTGTGCAGTTTCTCGCGCGGCGACTGTTTCCGCTGCTTGACGAAACCCGTGAGCGCCTTGCAGCGTTTGTCGGAGCCCCGATGGAGGGCCTCGCCTTTGTCCGCAATGCCACCGAAGGCGCAAACGCGGCGCTGCGCAGCATCCCGCTCGCCCCCGGCGACGAAGTGGTCACGACGAACCACGACTACAACGCCATTCGTAACGCACTCAACTACATTTGCAGCACCTCGGGCGCCAAGCTTGTTGTCGCGGAGGTTCCGTTTCCGCTTTCAGACCCGAACGCCGTCGTCGTCGCCGTGGTGAGCGCGTTCACCGAGCACACACGGGTCGTCGCCATCGACCATGTCACAAGCCCCACGGGACTCGTGTTACCCGTCGAGGCCATCATCGCCGAAGCGCACGCGCGCAACATCGTCACGTTTGTTGACGGTGCGCACGCACCCGGCATGATTCCCCTCAATTTGCGGGCGATCGGCGCTGATTACTACACCGGCAACCTGCACAAATGGGTGTGTGCGCCGAAGGGCGCTGCGTTTCTTTACATCAAGAGCGAGGCTCGCGAGGCCACGCTGCCACCTGTGATCAGTCACGGTTACAACCTCGCACGACCGGGGCGAAAATACCTCGATAGCTTCGAATGGCAAGGCACGGCGGACCCCACTGCGTGGCTCACCGTGCCGACCGCGATCGATGCGATGGCCGCCTTTCACCCCGATGGCTGGCCCGGGATCATGCGCGAAAACCGACGCCTTGCCCTCGAGGCGCGGGGCATTCTCACGAAGGCGCTTGGTACCGCTTCACCGGCGCCCGACGCGATGATCGGATCGCTCGCCGCGGTGCCGATCCCAGCCGGCACGCTCCCTACACCTGCGCCCCTGGTTGAGGATCCAACGCAGGCCCGCCTGTTCGAGGAGTTCGGCATCGAAGTGCCCCTCCCCCCTTGGCCAAAGCCACCGGAGCGGCTCGTGCGGGTGAGCGCGCAGCTCTACAATGCGCGCGCCGACTACGAACGCCTTGCCACGGCTCTTGCTTCGGTGCTTTTAGCGGAGATACACTCACTGCGGAGACACACTCACTAAGGAGTCGTTGACCGACCGTTCTTTGGGGAGCGTTCGTCATTGAATCAAAGAGGTCGAGCCCGCGTCTTACCCGTTGCCGAGGGTTTGGCCTCAAATGTCCGGAGGGGACTTTATGAATTTGTCAAAATGGATCATGGGCGGCCTTGTTGTGGTCTCGACCTCTGCCGTCGCGCTTCCCGCATTTGCGGCCGAAGCGGGCGAGAGCGGCGAGTCAAGCGAGGGCACCGCGAAGCCCAAGAGTGGCGCAAAAACTAAGGGCGGCGCGGACGTCAAGTTCGACACCCTCAAGGGCGACACCTGCAAATCGAACTTCGACCGCATCGAGAAGCCGCTAAGGAAGGCGATCAGCGCGGCGTCGAAGGGCATCGAAAAGGCATGCGCAGGTCCTAACAAGAGCAAGAAAAAGGACGTCGGTACGTTCTTGTGCAGCGTCTTCAGCAAAGACGGCAAGATCAACAAGGGCGTCAAAAAGGCGATCACCGACGGCCAGGCCTTGATGAAGAAGGCCGGCCTGAAAAAGGTCACCGAATCGTACAAAGGAGCGACCAAGATCGGCCCGCGGTTCATCAGCTTCACGCACGAAAGCAAGGGCATCCTCATGGCCCCATTATTCGACCGCTCGTTTATCTCGGAGCGGCCACTAGAAGGTGACTTGTTGGTCGTCCGCATCGTGACGGGCAAGAAGGCAAAGTCATCCAAGAAAACGAAAGCGCCGACGAAGACAACAGACAAGAACGCGGAGAAGAAGCCAGCGAAGAAGCCGGCAAAGAAAACCGCTTCGGTCCAGGTGAAGCTCTGTGCGTTCGATTCGATGGACGACAAAGACAACGGCTGCAAGTGCGTCACCAAGAACTTGAGGAGCAAGACCGCCTTTAGGGTCAAGGGCGTCCAAGGCAAGTTCGTTCAGGTCCTCTTGGACGGTAAGGGCTTCGGCGCCGTTCCTTACACACTCAGGGTCGGCCCCAAGAAAGTCGCTGACGATGACGGCGGCAAGCCAGAGGTCGCCGCGGAAGGCGAGAAGGAAGCTGCCAAAATCGAAGAGGGCAAAGACGTGGCGCCTGTAGCCGAAGAGCCGGCCACCCCGGCAGCGGCAGCAGCCGCCGACGCGGACGGCGACGATGACGACGACGACGACGCGGCGACACCCGCTGCGCCGGCTGAAGAGGCGCCTGCTACAACTGAAACGGCTCCCGCCCAGTAAACCGGTCGCAACGCGACGAACGCTGAGCCCGCCACTCTTGCCGAGTGCGCGGGCTCTTCGCTTTTGTGCGCCCTTGTAGGCGCGGGCACCTCCCGGGTG
>CAMBEV010000332.1 GCA_945865595.1 Nannocystis exedens
TACTACACCACGTGTAACTGACCCTGTTTACTTCCGTTCCGCCCGGCGACGGATCTATGCTTCCTCTCGGACACTCACGTCCACGAACGCGAAGCGAGGTTCACCATGGCCAAGGGTCAAGAAAAGCCGAAGAAGAGCAACAAGCCCAAGCTGTCCACCGCTGACAAACAGAAGAAGAAGAAGGAAAAGGCCGCATCGAAGTAAGCGGTCCCACTTCAGACAGATCTATGCTCACTCAAGCCGACCTCAAACGCATTCGCGCGCTTCAGCAAAAGAAGTTCCGCGCTGAGACCAAGCGGTTCCTTGTCCAGGGGCGCAAGGTCGTCGAAGAGCTCTTGGGGTCGGCGTGGCAAACAGAGATGATCCTCGCCTCTCAAGAAGGTGCAGCGTTCATTCAGCAAGCGGCCACCACGCGGAAGGTTCCCGTGCACGTGCTGCCTGAGCACGAACTCGATCGCGTCGGCACCTTTGAAAAGGGCAACGAGCTGGTGGCGATCGCGGTGATACCCGATCAGCCAAAATTCCGCGCACCGGCTGGCAACGAACTCGTCCTCGCGCTCGATGGCATCGCCGATCCGCGCAACATGGGCGGCCTCTTGCGCATTGCGGATTGGTTCGGCGTGCGGCAGGTCATCTGCAGCCAAGATTGCATGGAGGTGTACAACCCCAAGTGCGTGCAATCGACGATGGGCTCGCTCTTCCGCGTGCAGGTTCGTTACGCGCGCCTCTACGATGAGTTGCCCCAATGTGTAGCGGCGGGTGCGAGCCTCTACTTCGCCGATATGGGCGGGGCGCCGGTGTTCGATGTGGAGTTGAAGCGGCCCGCGGTGCTCGTGCTTGGGAGCGAGTCGCACGGTTTGTCTGAAGCGGTGCGCGGCCTTGCTGAAGCAACGGTCGTGTCGATTCCGCGTTTGGGCAAAGCCGAATCGCTCAACGTGGCGATGGCGGCAGCTGCACTCTGCACAGAATTTGCACGACAGGGACGAAAGTAAAGGCGCTTTCACATAGGGCGCAGCGCTGCGACACGCTCGGCGCACCGCACACCATCAATCGCTGCCGACACGATACCGCCAGCGTACCCAGCGCCCTCGCCGCACGGAAAGAGACCGCGAATCTGGGGGTGCTCGAGAGACCCAGCGTCGCGTGGAATGCGAACTGGTGAGGACGTTCGCGACTCAACTGCGACAACGACAGCCTCGTTCGTGAGGTACCCCTTCATTTTGTTACCGAACGCACGCAAGCCCAGTTGCAGTCGCTCGGCGATGTCCGCAGGCAAGAGCTGATCAACCCGATGGCTCACGATTCCGGGTGGGTAGCTACAGTCAGGCAAGTTGACCGATTGCATGCCGTCAATAAAGTCGACCATTCGCTGTGCGGGCGCGGCTTGGGTTTTGCCTCCAGCAATCCACGCGGCGTGTTCGACTTCGCGCTGGTAGCTCACGCCGCTAAGCGTGCCGCCGTCGCCTCTCGGCCCGCGCAACTCGACGACGACGCCGCTATTGGCGAACGGATTGTTGCGTTTGCTGGGGCTCCAGCCATTGGTCACGATCTCATCTTGAGCGGTTGCACACGGCGCGATGATGCCACCCGGGCACATGCAGAACGAGTACACGCCGAGGCCTTTGACTTGCTCGACCGCGCTGTAACTCGCCGGCGGCAGGTACGGATCACGCACGGCCGAGTGGTAACGCGCGGCATCGATGATCGACTGCGGGTGCTCGATGCGCACGCCCATCGCGAAGTCTTTGCGCTCGATCGCGATGCCCTTGCGCGCAAGAAGCTCGAACACGTCGCGCGCTGAATGCCCCGTCGCGAGAATGAGCTGTGCCGCACGCAGTTCTTCGCCCGTCGCCAGCACGACGCCACGCATCTGGCGGTCGGTGATCAAGAAGTCGACGACGCGCGCGCCGAATCGCACTTCTCCGCCGGCGCCCACAATGGCTTGGCGCATTGCAGTGATGATGTCGGGAAGCTTGTTGGTCCCAATGTGCGGATGCGCATCGACCATAATGTCGCGGCTCGCTCCGTAAGCCACGAACGTCCGAAGTACCGCCATGATGTCGCCACGTTTGCCACTGCGCGTGTAGAGCTTGCCGTCGCTGTAGGTGCCCGCCCCGCCTTCGCCGAAACAATAGTTGCTGTCGCCATCGACGATGCCTTGCTGCGTAATCGCGGCAAGATCGCGCCTGCGCGCACGCACATCTTTTCCGCGTTCAAGGACGATTGGACAGAGGCCAAGCTCGATGCACCGAAGCGCAGCAAACATGCCGGCAGGTCCGCACCCGACGATGATCACCTTTGGCTTGGTGCTCACGTCGGCACGTTCGGCGGGGGCGACGGCCTCCTCGTCAAACGCACGCTCATTGTCGATCGTGATGCGCAGCTGCACTTTCACATGCCGCGCGCGCGCGTCGATCGATCGCTTCTCGATGCGCACACCCTGCGCCTCACCCGCGCGCCATCCTGCGGCAGCTTCGGCCGCCTCACGAACTTGACTCGGGTCGGCCGCAGCCGCTGGCGACAGCACAATGTCAACCGTCCGAACCATCGTGGACCCGATCCTAGTTCACAAGGTCAACGTGAGATACGCCGAAACGCCGCGGCGTGCCCATTTGTAACGGCCGTTGCCAACAATTGCGCGGTCATGCCTGGCAGCGAACGCGCCACCGCATGCTCACTCGTCGCGCTCACCTGCGAGAGCAACGTGTTGTCGGTGCAGATCGTCGCACGCACCCCAAGCGCAAGCCATTTCGCGATTGAATGCTCAGCCACGTCGGCAATGGCGCCCACGTGCACGTTCGACGTGATGCATGCCTCAATCGCCACTCCTCGTTCAAGGACGAGCTCCAACGCGCGTGGGTCGTCGAGCAGGGTCGTTCCATGGCCGATCCGGTTCGCGCCCAGAGCTTCGATCGCCGTGCGAATTTCCTCGGGTGGACGACCTTCACCTGCGTGCACGGTTCGTCCAAGCCCAAACTCGGCAGCTTTGCGAAACGCAGGTGCATAGTCGCGCAGCACGAAGCCATGCGCACTCGAGGGGCCGCCCGCGAGATCGATACCGACGACGCCAGCTCGTGAAGCGGCGACGGCCACCAACTGGTCAAGTATCTTAACGTCTTCGCCGTAGAGGCCACAAAGGACGACCCCAGCTCGACCCTCTGCACCTTCAACGGCAGCGTCGACGATCGCCTCGATGGGCGCGCCTTGGTGCAGCTGCGGCGCGAACCGAATCTCCAGCGTCGTTACACCGTCGGCGGCGGCATCCTCGCAGATCTCTGACGCCACCCGACGCACAGCCGCGGGCTCCTGCAGAAGCGAGAGTGTGAACGCGAACTTGGACAGCGCCGCGTCGAGGCCCATGCCGGCGTGAAACGGAAGGTCGTGCGGCAACTCGCGCCCCGCACGCCTGGCGAACTCCGCGAGCGTTGATGGCCGCAGCGACCCATCGAGGTGGCGGTGCAGGTCGGAAAGGCCCGATGGCACTTACAGGCGTTGGGAGTAGTACTCGACGACCAACTGCACATCGAGCGTGAACATGATGCTCGTCTCGTCTGGCAGTTCTTTCACGACAGCCTCGCGCTGCTCTTTGGCAACGTCGAGCCATGGCGCGACTGGCAGGTCCGCGCGGCTGAGGCCTTGCTCAACCGGTTGGGAGTTTGCGTGTGACGGTTTTACGGAAATTTTGTCGCCCGTGCGGACGCGGTACGACGCAATGTCAAGGCGCTTGCCGTTCACGAGGATGTGGCCGTGGCTTACAAGCTGGCGCGCCGCAGGAATCGTACGGGCGAAACCGGCGCGGAAGACCACGTTATCGAGGCGACGCTCGATGAGCTCGAGCAACTTCTTGCCCGCGGCGGTCTTCGAACCACGCGCTTCGACGACCAAGCGGCGCAAGTGCGACTCGCTGAGGCCATAGTTGAATCGCAGCTTCTGCTTCTCCATCAAGCGGCGACCATATTCAGAGATCTTCTTGCGCGCCTGGCCGTGCTGGCCTGGTGGATAGGGGCGCTTTTCAATCTTCTTAACCGACAAGCCCGGCAAATCGGTGCCAAGGGCTCGCATCTTCTTAACGCGCGGACCGGTGTAACGACTCATGTTGCCGCACTCCTTACAAGATGATCAGCTTTTTGCAAAGCCCTCTCGCGATTGAGCTGGGCATTTGTGCAGCATGAGCTGCGTGCGGAGG
>CAMBEV010000333.1 GCA_945865595.1 Nannocystis exedens
TGGTGCATCGCGACCTCAAACCCGACAACGTGTTTCTTGTGCGCGACGACGATCGCGAAATCGCCAAGGTCGTGGATTTCGGCATCGCGAAGCACTCGAACAAACTTGAGGGGAGCAGCACGAAGACCGGGGCAATGCTCGGTACCCCGTTTTTCATGAGCCCAGAGCAAGCGCAGGGGACCAAGGCGGTTGACCATCGTTCGGACCTTTGGTCACTTGCGGTGATCGTTTACCAAGCGGTCGTCGGCAAGCTGCCGTTCGTGAGCGAGGCCCTGGGCGACCTATTGGTCAAGATCATTGTCTCTCCGATTCCCGTACCCTCGCACCACGCACCTGACGTGCCGGCGGCATTCGACAAGTGGTGGGCAAAGGCGGCGTCGCGCGATCCCGATCAACGCTTCCAGACCGCGAAAGAGTTCGCCGAGGCGCTTCAGATAGCGTGCGGCACATCGCAAATGACTGAGCTCATGGATCGCACCTCGGTTGGTGAAGTGGCGCAGGCGAGGCCACCGATGGGCTCGGTTCCCGAGCAGGTTGACGAGCAGGATGAGGCCTCGCTAGTCGAGTTGGTTTCAGCGACGCCCGCGGGCATGGGCCGTACATTCAACGGGAGCGAGGTGCACTCGCGGCCAACCAAGCGCAGCGCATCGCCGATGCTGGCAGGCCTCCTCTTGGCGTCCTGTCTGGGCATTGGCACCGTCATTGTGGTGATGAAGACGCGTGGTGGGCCGGCAAACGCGGTGGCAAACAGCCCGCTGCCCGAAGCAAGCATTGGTGTGGATCGTGGCGGTGCCGAGAGCGTGACTCCGCCGGCCTCTGCAAGCGCCGCCTCTGCACGCGCCGAGGGCGTTCCTCCTGCGACCGAAGCGCCGACGATCGCCTTGCCGAAGCCTAGTGTTTCGCCCCAGCGCGGCGTTGTGGCAGGGAAAAAATTGGGTAAACCACCGCCATTCGTCGCAGTCCCGAGCGTCAAGCCGCCCGAGACCTTCACGCCGCCCATCGAGCCAGTCACTCCGCCGCCAGTCACCCCGCTGCCGGTCACTCCGCCGCCAGTCACTCCGCCGGTGCAGACGGCGCCGGCGAAGCCGCCTGTGGACCCTTGTCAGGGTGACGTATTCTGCGGCCACACGCGCGTCCGCCCTCAGAATCGGAACAACGTTCCGTAATCGCTCAGTGTGCGTTGGGCGCGAACTGAACGGTGGCGCGAGAGTGCGCATCGACTCGAATACGTTTCGTGACGGGACTCGCACTGGCGAACGTGCACGCAACGTGATGATTGCCCGCAGGGAGCTCGACCGTCAGAGGGGTCGCTCCACGCGAAGCGCCATCAACCTCGAGCATGCACGTGCCAGCAGATGCCCAAAATGAAACCGTACCTGTTTCATTTTCTTGTTCGGCTACGAGTGAAACTGACGCCGCGTTCGCAATAGGACGCCGGTCGCCACTGCGAACGATAGTGACAACCGTCGCGACGATGCCAAGGCCGATGGCTGCGCCAATGCCTGCAGCAGCAAACCAACGCACAAAACCGCGCGGGGGAGGCGGCGGAGGGACCGTGCTCCAGGGAGAGCTGAGGCCAGGAGCGGAGCCTGATCGCGAGGTTGTTGAGAGTGTAGAGGTCCCAAACGCGGCGGCTCCGAGCGCAGCCAGGGCGTCTGTCGCATCAGGATCACGAACGCCGAACGGCGCAGGCAACGTGAATGGAACGGATGACGCGGCTGATGCGGCTGATGCGGTCGATGCAGCCGGCGAAACGTCAAGCTCGTTGATGAGTTGCTCGAGGCGCCTCACGATCTCGCCGAAGGACGAAAGGCGGTCGTCCCGATTAACTGCCAGGCACTCTTGGATGAGCGAACGCAGCCGTTCTGGGAGGTGCGGAGCGAATGCGTTGATGTCGCGCGGAGGCGTTGTCGCAATTGTAACAATGAGTGCGTTGAAATTGGGCGCGTCGTAGGGCCTTCGTGCCGTGAAGGCCTCGAAGAGGATCGTGCCGAACGAAAAGACATCGCTGCGGCCATCAACGAGGGCTGCCCCGGCGGCTTGCTCAGGGCTCATGTAGAGCGGCGAGCCG
This sequence comes from Nannocystis exedens, assembly GCA_945865595.1. Taxonomy (GTDB): domain Bacteria; phylum Myxococcota_A; class Polyangia; order Polyangiales; family Polyangiaceae; genus JAHFDX01. The sequence goes on from CAMBEV010000333.1 coordinate 2,072, forward strand.
AGAACCGTCCCTGCGATCGTGTGTGCGAAGTTCGGTTCTTCTTCGAGAATTTTGCTGACGCCGAAATCGAGCACCTTGGCGATGGTGGCGCCGGCACGCGTGCGATGCAGAAAGATGTTGGACGGCTTCAGATCGCGGTGGATGACACCCGCTGCGTGCGCCGCATCAAGAGCCCGCCCCACGTCGAGCATGGCTCGGCAGAAGTCACGAGCGAGGACGGGGGGGCGCTGGAGCAGCGCATCAAGGGGCTGCCCGTGAAGCAGTTCCATCACAAGGAAGAGCTGGCCGTCCTCTGTCTGTCCGACATCGAGGATCTCAATGATGTTTGGATGGTTGATGCGCGCCGACACTTTGCCTTCCAGCAGGAAGCGCCGGGTTGCATCTGCGTTGCGTGCAGCGGGCGTCGTCATGACCTTCACCGCAACTTCGCGATCGGTGAAGATATTCGTGGCCGCCCAAACACAAGCCATGCCGCCCGAACCGAGTAAACGGTTCAGTCGGTATTTACCCGCAACAAGCGCCCCCGCGTCCATGGCTCCCACCCATGGCGTAGCGCGCAAAGAATGTCCAGTTTGTGAAGCAAATTGCCGCGGTGCGTAATGCGTTTTAACGATCGCAGGAAGGAGCGCCGCCCGCGAAACGACCGATCGCCCGAAATCGTGCGTATCGGTGCTCTCGCAAGGCATCGGGACTGAGGTGACGGAGGCTGTCCAAGGACGCGGCGATGGCATCGCCTACTGAACGAATCGCGCTCTCAGGATCAACATGGGCGCCCCGCGCCGGTTCGTCAACAATGTTGTCGATTGCTCCCAGAGAAAACAGGTCTTGAGATGTTACTTTTAGGCGATCTGCGGCGTCCGGCGCTCGCGCCGACGTTCGCCAAAGGATCGACGCACATCCCTCGGGGGTGATCACGCTGTAGGTCGCGAAGCGCTGGAGCAGTACGCGATTTCCGACGCCGAGCGCGAGCGCACCGCCACTTCCGCCTTCGCCGACGACAAGACTCACGACGGGAACGGTCACGCGCGCGAGCGCCGCGATACAGCTGCCAATGGCCTCGCTTTGACCTCGTTCCTCGGCGTCGAGACCAGGGTGTGCGCCCGCGGTATCGATAAATGTAACGATGGGCAGGCTAAATAGATCGGCCAGTTCGAACAGTCGCTTTGCCTTTCGGTAGCCCTCGGGACGGGGCATCCCGAAGTTGCGCTCGGCGTTCTCCTTGGCGGATCTGCCCTTTCGATGACCCGCAATGGCAACGCTCTGGCCACGAAAGGATCCAATTCCCGTTACAATGGCCTTGTCGTCGGCAAAGTTCCGATCGCCACACAGCTCAACGAACATTTCGATGAGGCTGCCGATGTAGTCGAGCGTGGTCGGTCTCAACGGATGGCGACACAGTTGCACTTTTTCCCAGGCGCTCAGTCTCGCGTAGATCTCGCCCGTCAGTGCTTCGAGGTGAGCCTCGAGAATGGCAAGCTCCGACGCTGGCGTTCCAACGGCGCTCAACTCGTCGATGCGATCGCGCAACCGTACGAGCGGCTCCTCAAAGGGAAGAAGAAACGCTTGCGCCAACACTCACTCCTTAGACGGGGGGATGCCGTAGATTTGCGTCTTGTTGACGACGCGTTCGCGCAGCACGCGGAAGCGCCTCATAGGGTGCTCTTTGCCTTTGAGCGACTGCGGCGCGAGTTCTTCGGTGTCGAACCGTTGCCCCAGGCGAGCGAGCGTCGCCTCACTGATGACGATCTGCCCGCCGATGGCGGTCTGACAAAGGCGTGAGCCCGTGTTCGCCGTGTCGCCGATCACGGTGTAGCTAAGCGCTTTCGAGCTTCCGACATAACCGACGACGAGCGGCCCCGTGTGGATGCCGAGACCGATTGACAGCGGAGGTTTGCCTCTTTCTCCACGCTCGGCATTGAAGCGCTCGAGCACTTGCAGCTGATCGAGCGCGCATGACACCGCCCGGATCGCACCGTCCTGATGGGGTGCAGGAGCGCCCCAGAACGCCATGATGCCGTCGCCCATGAATTTATCGAGCGTGCCTTCGTATTTGAAGAGGGTCTCGACCATAAGCTCAAAGTACTCGTTGAGCATGTCGACGATTTCTTCGGC
>CAMBEV010000334.1 GCA_945865595.1 Nannocystis exedens
CCGCGCCGCACAACGACCTTAGCAACGTCGCCTTGCGTTGCGACGTCACTCACGCTTGCGATGCGAACACCGTCGATCGCAATGAGCACGTCGTCCGTGTTGAGAACGCGCGCTGCGGGGCTTCCCGCTCGCAGCGCTTTGATCTCCACGCCCCCCGAGCCCATCGTTGTCGGCTCGCCCTCTATGCCCCAATACGCCAAGAGTTGTTTCGCGCTCACGATGCGTTCTCTGGTGCGTGCCGCAGATAGACCCGGAGGCTGAACATCAAGCGTCACGTTTCCGAGCGCTGCTGTGACCGGCGAGGTTCCCGGCACGAGGGGAGAAAACGCGGCGACAACCGAGCCTCGAAACGTGGCGTGCACTGAATCGGGACCGACGCCGCAGAAGCGCTCGGCGAGCCGTTCGTCAATTGTAACGTTGAGTCGGTAGTTTTCAGGCGCGATGCCTTCCGCCTCGACCTCGACATTTGACTCCGCCTTCATGCCGGGCCGATAGATGCTGCCGACGAACCGTACGTGCGCGCTTCGTCCCGCGGGAAATCCTCCCCCGATGAGCGTGAGCTGCGAGCCGATTTCCACTTCGAGCGGCGCGATGCTGTCGAGGTCAATCAGCTGAGGGGCTTGTGCAGACCCGCACCCAACCGCGCTGAAGAAGAGAGCTGCACCGAGACTGCGCCAAGACATCCCTTAGCGTTGTAGCTGTCCACCCTACATCGACGAAGTTTGCGGCAACTTCGATAAGAGCAGGGTGCGGGTCATGCAAGGCCTGCGCGCGCAGTCGCCAAAACCGCATCGCCGAAGCGCTCCCACCGAGCTTCGACAATCAGCTGTGGTTCGCTTGCCGGCAAGCGCATCTCAATCGCGGTGCACCCTGAAGCTTGCGGGTTGGCGCGCACCTCTTTGAAACCGACGTAGCGGCCCAAGAACGGATCGATGGCCTTGTAGATCGCTTCCTTGATCGAAAAGCGCAAGAGGAGGGTGCGAAGGCGTTCATCGTCGGGCAGGCGGCTATCGGCTTCGAGCTCGTCGTCCGTAAGCACGTGGCGTGAGATGTCTGGTCGAGTGACTCGCTCAAGCTCGAGATCGACGCCGCACGTCTGGCCGCCGGCGACCTCAGCGAGCCCGACAGCGAGCGCGTCCTTGTGGCTGATCGACCCCACAAACCCGGTTGGCACCTGAGGCCCCCCCCGCTCGGTCGGCAGCAGATCGCCCGCCTCACACCCTGCATCGCGAAGCGCCAGACGAAGTGCGGCACGTCCTGCGATGAAGCTCACGCGGCGGCGCTCGTGAAGCGTGCTCGCAAACTGAGTTTCTCCCTCGGTGAGAAGGTAGCTCCAATCGAAGCGCTCACCGAAGCGCAAGACCACGCAGTGGCCGTGCGGAAGCCGTTGCCGGAGAAAAAGGTCGTTCGTCATGGTTCAGCGGTACGTGGTCATCGCGTATGATAGCCAGCCATGAGCACGAGTCGAGTACACGCGGTTGTGATGGCGGGTGGCGCTGGAACACGATTCTGGCCCGCGTCGCGCGAACGCCTGCCAAAGCAATTTTTGCCTCTCGGTAGCGATCCCGACGAATCGCTCCTTGCGGCGACGGTGCGGCGCATTAACCCTCTGGTGCCGAACGATCGGGTGTGGATCGCAACCGGCGCTCACCTGCGCGAGCCAACCTACGTGGCGCTGCCCGATGTCCCGAAAGTCAACGTACTTGCCGAACCGATTGCACGCAACACCGCGCCGTGCATCGGGTGGGCGACTTGGGCCATCGCGCAAACGGATCCGGACGCCGTCATTATGGTGCTGCCGAGCGATCACTTCATCACCGATGAGCCCGGCTTTCGCTCGGTCATCGCGCGCGCACTCGTCCCAGCCGCGAAGGGATTCCTGACGACCATCGGTATCGTGCCGACCAGGCCGGATACGGGCTACGGATATATCGAGCTGGGTGAGGAGATTGGCAACGGTGATCGAAGAGTTGCGCGCTTCGTCGAAAAGCCCAATCGTCAAGTTGCGGAATCATATCTGGCGGGTGGCAAACATCTTTGGAACGCGGGCATGTTTTTCTTCACAGCGCGTGCCATGAAAGAGGCCATCGCGACGCATCTTCCAGAGCTCAGAGAGAGCCTCGATGCGGTATTTGCGCAAGGTGGGGGCGATGACGTCGTGGCGAAGTACTTTCCAACGATGCCGAAGATCTCGATCGACAACGGCATCATGGAGAAGGCGACCAACATTGCGGTGGTGCCCGGCGACTTCGGTTGGAGCGACGTGGGCAGTTGGGAGAGCGCTTGGGAGCTCGCGCACCGGGACGCGCAGGGCAACGCGCTGCCGCCTGGCGCGATAGCGATCGACTCGGAGCGGAATTTGGTGCGCGATATGGGCAGTGCGGCTGGCAAGCGCGTGTTCGCCCTCGTGGGCGTTTCCGATCTCGTGGTGGTGGAAACCGATGACGCGGTGCTGATTCTGCCACGGTCACGCGCCCAGGATGCGCGCATGGTGGTCGATCAGCTGAAAGCGCGCGGCGAGTGTAAAACGTAAACAAAGTTGACGTGATTGGCTACGCGCCCTTTTTCTTCTGCTCACGGGCCAGCAGTTCGTCGAGGGCCTTCTGTACATGCTCCTCAGTAAAGGGGAACTTGGCGATAGTCGCTTTCTCTTCGGCGATGGCACGGTCCATTTCCGACTTCGCCGTCTTGGCTCGCTCGATCCAAGAGCTCTTGTCGCCGGTGCGCTCGCCGAGCGCGATCGTCTGCTCGAGCTGGGTGATCCCCTTCAAAAGCAGGTTGCGATAGCGAATGTGCATGAACGCATAGAAGATCTGTTTTTGCTTCTCTGTCTTCGCCAGCGCGGGCGCGGGAATGTCGGCAACGTCGCGATGGTAGTTGCGGTACATCTCACCCACGCGGTACCCCGCCATCGCAGCCCAATGCGGGTCGACCGATCGCACGGTGTCGGCGTAAGACGTTTGGGCCTGAAGCAGGAGCGTCGAGCGCCGTTCGAGCTTGTCGAGAAAGTTGTCCGGCACCGGCACGAACTTGATGCGCTCTGATTGGATCTTGCGCATCTCGGCGAGGGCGAAGCGAAGTTGCGCAACGGCCACGGGCAGGACGTTGCCGGTCGCGTAGTGCGTGCGGTCGGCGAGGTCGAGTCCATCGAGGATATCAGGCGACGCTTGCAAGTCGCGGCCCTGTTCAACGCGACCTAGGCCACGCGACCCGAGGCCCATGATGCGATCGACGTCATCGATGTCTGACCGCGCGAGAAGTCTGTCGCCGATCGCTTCGAGTGCGGCCCACTCTTCGAGGTACGCGTGAAGAGTAGCGGCACGCAACAGTGCGGGTCGTGCCTGCGGGGCATTCGGAAACTCTTCGTAAACCCGCTTGACGGCTGCGCGCGCCTTGTCTCGCGCGCCTCCCTGCTCGTACGCCATCGCGAGGTTCATGAGCCACTCCGGAACGTTGGGGCTCTCGGGCTCGGCGCTCACGAGCAGTGATAGAGCGGAGGCCGCTTCGTCCCATCGCTGCTCGAGCAATGCACGCTCTGCACGCAGCGAGAGCTCACGCGCCGTCGTCACTTCGTGAGCGGTGACGATGCGCTCCTCGGTCTGAATGCGCATGGGTGGCCCTGCAGGGCTTGGCGGCGCGCCACATGCCAGACAGAGGGCAGCAGCCAACGCGGCGAGTACGAGGCATTCACGACACATAGTCTTCCGACGTACCGCGCAATGAAAAGTTCCGTAGCTCCGAATGAGACGAGCCAAGAGGGAGGTGGTCATTTCACGTCCAGGCTAACGGCAGCGCGCAAACTTCCAGGCAAAATAGCTCGTTGTAGGTGGCGAAATGCCTGCGCGCTGTGAATCTGTTTAGTGAGTACGGCGGCTACATATTCCTTCCTAAATGCCGCGCCATTTCGTCGGACCCGAAGCGGCTCTATGGAAGTCGCTACGATGCTCTCTTGCTTCGGGGGATCGGCATGCCTGCTCAATCACTTGACCCGTTTGTTTCAGACTCGTTGCCAGCCCGCTTTGGTCGCTACGTGCTCCTCGAGCGCGCGGCTGTCGGAGGGATGGCCGAGATCTTTTTGGCGCAGCGCGTGGAGGGCCACCTCGACGGCCACCACGCAAAACTCTTGGTGATCAAGCGGGTGCTTCCCGAGTTGTGTCGAGAGCCAAGCTTT
>CAMBEV010000335.1 GCA_945865595.1 Nannocystis exedens
CGCTACGCCGCGTTTCTCAACATCGTGCATCAAGATCCGGTGCTCTCTCGTGTGAAGCTCATTGCTGAGCCCTGGGACCTCGGGCCCGAGGGATACCAGGTGGGCAACTTTCCGATCGTTTGGAAAGAATGGAACGGCCGCTATCGCGATGTCATGCGCAAGTTCTGGCTCGGCGATCGGACCGTCATGTCCGAGATGGGATATCGCGTCACCGGCTCGAGCGACCTGTTTGGCGATGACGGCCGCGGGCCCTCTGCGAGCATCAATTTCATTACCGCGCACGACGGCTTTACGCTTCGCGATCTTGTGTCTTACGAACGCAAGCACAACGGCGAAAACCTTGAGGACAGCCGCGACGGTTCAGACGACAACCACAGCCGTAATTTTGGCGTTGAGGGCGAAACAGCCGAGGGGCGCGTTGTCGAACAGCGCATCCAACAGGTGAAAAACTTCTTCGTGTCGCTCTGGTTCTCGCAAGGCGTGCCGATGATCTCGATGGGCGACGAACTCTTTCGAACGCAGAATGGCAACAACAACGCTTATGCCCAAGACAACGCGATTTCCTATGTCGATTGGCGCGAAAGTGATGCAGCCACGAGCATTCTCCATTTCGTGCGCGCCTGTGCCGCCTTGCGAAGGCGTGAGCCCGGTTTCCGCCGCGCTTCATTTCTCCGCGGCGCACGTTTAGGGCTTGGAGGCGACAGCGCGTGGTTGCGTGCAGATGGGAAGGAGATGACCCCGAGCGATTGGACGGCGCCGACCGCTGCGGTGCTCGCGCTCTTCGTGGGTGGTGACCTCGTGGGAGGTGGGAAGTCGCACGGGCATCTTCTCGTGGTCAATGCCGAGGAGCGCGACATGCGCTTCGTCCTGCCTGGCTTCGCGTCGGCGTATTCGGTCTTGATCGATTCGTCAGGTGCCTTGCCTATCGACTGGCGCGCTGGCGATGCGGTTGTGATCCCGGCCCGCACGGCGATCGTGATGGCGGGTTGACCACTCACGATTCGGCGCTAAGTTATGCATCCGGTGCCGTGAAGAGACGAGTGGACGGGGTAGCTTATGATCGAAACGAAAGACGAACTCATCGAGCACATTGAAATCACCCTCATTGAGCTGAGGGGACTCGCCCAGCCGAACGATATGGCTGCGCTCAATTGTCTTTTGCGTGATGCGCGTGAGATCGAGAACGACGAACAGATCGTGGCCATCTGGCGTCAAGTCGACCACCTTCGCGAGTTTTGCGAATCGCGAAGCATGAGCCAGATCGGGTTACCTTCGATCGAGGGAAAAAGAGTTTGAGGCTACCGCCACCCCGAGCTTGACCCGGGCACCCCCTTCCTGGACCTTAGAGCCCCACAATGAGCGCTCCCTCCCCTCCCAATGGGCTCACCCTCACGGCCAAGCACGATGCGCGGTTCGACGGAATTCTCACCGCGCCTGCGCTCGCGTTTGTCGTAGCGCTCGCGCGCAAGTTTGGGCCTCGCGTGAACGACCTTCTGCAGTGTCGCCAAGCGCGACAGGCGCGCATCGACGCTGGGACCGAGCGCTTCGACTTCTTGGCTGAGACGGCAGCCATCCGCGCGGGCAATTGGCAAGTCGGCAAGTTGCCGAACGATCTGCTCGAGCGTCGCGTGGAGATCACAGGGCCCGTTGATCGCAAGATGATCATCAACGCGCTGAACTCAGGCGCGAGCGTCTTCATGGCGGACTTTGAAGACTCGAACACGCCGACCTGGGACAATCAGCTTTCAGGGCAAGTCAACTTACTTGACGCAAACAGGCGGACCATCTCCCTTGAGTCGAACGGCAAGTTATACAAGTTGAACGATAAGGTCGCGGTGCTCTTCGTCCGGCCACGTGGGTTTCATCTGCTTGAGAAGCATGTGTTGGTTGACGGGGCGGCGATTCCCGGCGGGCTCTTCGACTTCGGCCTTTATTTTTTCCACAACGCCAAGCTGCTCATCGAGCGCGGCAGCGGTCCGTACTTCTATTTGCCCAAGATGGAGAGTCACCTCGAGGCGCGGCTGTGGAACGACGTTTTCGTCTACTCGGAGGACCAACTAGGCATCGCACAGGGCACCATCAAAGCCACGTGCCTCATCGAAACGCTGCCTGCTGCGTTTGAGATGGACGAGATTCTCTACGAGCTTCGCGACCACTCAGCGGGCCTCAATTGTGGCCGATGGGATTACATTTTCAGTTTCATCAAGAAGCGCTGCCTCGATGCCAACGCGGTCTTGCCCGATCGCGCGCAGGTCACGATGGATAAGGCGTTCTTGAAGGCGTACGTGGAGCTCCTGATTCAGACGTGCCACAAGCGCGGTGTGCATGCGATGGGTGGCATGGCGGCGCAGATTCCGATCAAAGACGATGTTGCAGCGAACGACGCCGCGATGGCCAAAGTTCGTGCCGACAAGCTGCGTGAAGTGCAGGCAGGACACGACGGAACGTGGGTCGCGCACCCGGGACTCGTCGGCCTCGCGCGAGCCATTTTTGATGAGCACATGACGGCAGTCAATCAAATTGACAACATGCGAAGCGGCGTCAAAGTGTCGCGTGAAGACCTCCTCTGCCTTCACGAAGGGACGCGCACCGAAGAGGGCCTGCGCCACAACATTCGCGTGGGCGTGCAGTACCTCGAGGCTTGGCTGCGTGGGAACGGTTGCGTTCCGATTTACAACATGATGGAAGACGCCGCGACGGCAGAGATCTCACGCGCGCAAGTGTGGCAGTGGCTGCACCACGGATCGAACCTAGAATCGGCAGCGGGACCATTCGTGCTCACTCGCGGGCGCTTTATCGTGATCGTCGGCGAAGAAATGGTTCGCGTGAAGGCGGAAGTGGGCGACGCTCGCTTTGCTTCGGGCAAGTTCGACGAAGCGCGCACGATGTTTGAAAAGTTATCTACGGCTGATCGATTTGAAGATTTCCTCACGCTGTCTGCGTACGACGTGCTCGTCGCGCGCGGCTTGTGACCCCAGAGAAAGAAGGAGTGGCTCATGTCGGACTGGATGGAGAAGCGTTGGGAAGGCATCGTGCGAAACTACAGCGACGCAGACGTTGCGAGACTGCGAGGCTCGTTCAAGGTTGAGCACACCTTGGCGACGCTCGGCGCCAAGCGCCTGTGGGAGCTATTGCACACTGAGGAGTACGTGGCTTCGCTCGGTGCGCTCACGGGCAACATGGCCGTGCAGCAAGTTCGCGCAGGTCTGAAGGCGATTTACCTTTCAGGTTGGCAGGTCGCCGCTGACGCCAACACGGCCGGTCGCATGTACCCAGACCAGAGTCTTTACCCTGTCGACAGCGTTCCTTCGGTCGTCAAGAAGGTGAACAATGCGTTGATTCAGGCCGACCAGATCGAGCACGCCGAAGGCGGCGCTAAGCGCTACTGGCTTGCGCCGATCATGGCTGACGCCGAGGCAGGCTTCGGTGGTTCGCTCAACGCGTACGAACTGATGAAGGCGATGATCGAGGCGGGTGCTTCAGGCGTGCACTTCGAAGACCAACTCGCGTCCGAGAAGAAGTGCGGTCACATGGGCGGCAAGGTGCTGATCCCTACCGGGCAGTTCATTCGCACCCTGACCGCCGCACGTCTTGCGGCCGATGTGATGGGTGTCCCGACGCTGGTCGTGGCGCGCACCGATGCTGACAGCGCGAAGCTGCTGACGTCCGACATCGATGAGCGCGACCATCCGTTCATCTTGAAAGGCGAGCGCACGCCCGAGGGCTTCTATCGCATCAAGAGTGGCGTCGAGACGGCCATCGCGCGCGGCGTCGCGTACGCACCCTATGCGGACCTTGTGTGGTGTGAGACCAGCACGCCCGACCTCGCGCAGGCCAAGCAGTTCGCAGAAGGCGTTCGCAAGAAGTTCCCGAACAAGCTGATGGCGTATAATTGCTCACCCTCGTTCAACTGGCGCAAGAACCTCGACGACGCCACCATCGCGAAGTTTCAACGCGAACTGGGCGCCATGGGTTACAAATTCCAGTTTGTGACACTGGCGGGGTTCCACGCACTCAACTTCGCGATGTACGATCTTGCACGCCAGTACAAAGACGGCGGTATGGCGGCGTACTCAAAGTTGCAAGACGCCGAGTTTGCTGCTGAGGCTGTGGGCTACACCGCGACGAAGCACCAACGCGAAGTGGGCACGGGCTACTTCGAC
>CAMBEV010000336.1 GCA_945865595.1 Nannocystis exedens
AGCGCGCGTACTTGGGCGAAAGTAAACTCGCTTACCGGTCCGTGGCAGTAGGTCCCGCGGCTGAGGCGCGGGGTGAAGGTCTCGTCGTGATAGAGGATCGGCACACCGTCGGCGGTCAGGCGCACGTCGATCTCGACCACCGATGCGCCGAACGATTCGACCATTTTGATGGTCTCAACGCTGTTCTCTGAGGCGCCGCAGTCATCGATTGTGCGACATGCGCCATGATGCGCTGCGACCAAAAATTTCGGGCCGGCGTCGACCAACGCACGATCGAACGAGAGCCTCATCGCATCAAGCGGCATGTCGTTGCGCTCCCCGGTTGCTCCGGAGAAAGTGATCGTGCTTGGCGTCGCGGCAAGGGGCGTCTTGGTACATGCCGCAGTGACGATCTCCGGCTGCTCGACAAACAGCTGGATCAAGCCGGTGTCCGACTCCGTCGGGTGGCGCCAATGGCCCTCGAACACCACGCGTTTGCCGCCTTCGATGCAACCGCCCTTCATGATCGCATAGGCATCTTGCGGGGCTGCGAACAGCGACAGCGTTCCCGGTGCTGCATGGACCACGACGAGGCCTGTGAGCGGGCCGGCCTTACCCTCAATGGCGTACATCCCCTCGAGCCCGTCGAGCACCTCTTGCGCGAGTGGCACCGCATCACGCAGCAGACCGCCCTCGGGAAAGGTCGGGTGCAGGACCAGGCTCCGCCCGGCGCATGAGCCCGACAACCCGGCGACAAACAGCGCCAGGCATAGCATCCGCACGTGAGAAACAAACCGTTCAGAAGGCATAGCCTGCCAAGAATCTCGGATACCACGCGCGGGTGCGCGAGTCAGAAAAGGCAATCCAGGCCTGGTAGTCCGGCAACGTCCAGAGCAGGCCGAAACCGTAGTAGACGGCGCTGCCCTTGCCGAAAAAGCTCTCGACCACCAAGGTCGTCGCCATGCCGGCAAAGCGCGCCGACTTTTTCTCAACCGTTCTAGAATCGCCGAGCGTGGTGTGCTGGTAGAACGTAAAGAGCCCTTCGCTGAGCAGCGTGAAGCGGTGATCGCCAACGGCGAGCCCGATCGACGCACCGGGACTGTTGACCAGACTCCGGCCGCTTGCGTCGAAGCCTTCGAAACCGAGCGCGCCAAACCAGATGCCGGCGTGGTCCTGCACGCCGAACGAGAAGTTCTTGATGCGGTGAGACCAGGCCACACCGAGGTCGATCTGGTTGCTGATGTAGACCGCGCTCAGCCGCGTATCCACGGAGAAACCCACGGGAAGGCCGAAACGAAAGTAGCCAGTGAGCAGCGGAGAGGTCCGCATCTCGGACTCGACCACGCGCCGTGGAAGGACGTCGAGCGTGATGCCCACTGCAGCGCGCCAGCGATACTTGCCTGGGCCATCGGGATGAAAGAGCGGCCCCTTCCGCGCCTTCACCTCTTCAGCGCCTGGATTCCCGATCGTACCGCCCGGGCCGGCAACGGCACTCTGCGCAGTCGCAGCCAAGACGCATGCCGACAACACTCCGGTGAGAACGCGCACCACCGCAAGGTATCCGACGCGAGCGCACTCGCGAGAGCCAATCGCAAGCACTGGACTCACGAGGCAAGCGCGCCTCGACCTCGAGTTACCGCTGACGCCAGCTCAATGCGAACGCCCTCGCTTGTGCCTCGACGATAGGCGCGCCGGCCTTACCGTTTTCGCGAATCGCACTGCCCACGATAATGCCGTCGGCGTGCTTGGCGAGAGCGGGCAACGTGGCGATCGTTGCTCCACTCCCGATATACACCGGCACGGGCCCGGCCGCGCACTTCACGATTTGCAACTTCGCAAGATCGACGCCGCGTCCTGTCCCGCTTCCGCTCACGACAACAGCGCTCGCGCCCCCACGGTCGATCGCGTCGTGCGTTTCTTGGGTCAGGTCGACAGGAGCGAGCGGTGCCGAGTGCTTCACGTCAACGTCTGCCATGATGGCGACGTTCTCTGCCGAGAGCTCGCGACGCAGCCTCAATAGTACAGCGGCTTGACCTTCTATAATTCCCTGATCGGTTAGGCGTGCCCCGGTCAAGATGTTCACGCGAATTGCGCTCGCGCCCACGACGGATGCGATCGAAAGCGCCGAGCACGCGTCGTTGCGCAGCACGTTAATGATCAAGGCGAGCTCTGGGTGCTCCCGCCTCACGCAGTGCGCGAGACGCGTCATAGCCGCCACGGTTACAGGCGGCACATGGTCTTTGAAGAACGGAGCATCACCGAAATTTTCGATGATGGCAGCACGGAACCCAGCGCCGACCAAGGCTCTCGCGTCGGCGCAGACGAATTCGCAACACTCTTCGATCGATTTTGCTCGCGGACTACCGGGAAGCGCCGGCAAGTGAAGCACCCCGATCAGCCGCTCGTTCACTTTTTCCCCTTACTTAGCGTTGAATCCGCAAGCTGGTTGGGCAAGAACTTCGGAGCACCGAGAGGTCCTGTAATCGACTGACCAAAGTAGCCCTCAGCCGTCTTTGCATTCGCCATGCTGATTTCGAGGAGGCCACGTGGGCCGAGGAGCGCGATCGTTTTTTCGTCCTTGCTCTTGTACTTTTCGCCGAAACGGAAGCGCAGCAAGACGTCGCTTTGGGCTTCGGCGAGCGATGTGTCGCGTAGAATAACCTTACCGGCGCCCTGAAGATCAAGGTCACGGCCTGAAACCGAGAAGCGCGAGATCGTCACTGTTCCGTCTTTGACCTCAGCCTCGATCGGAAGCGTGCCGACATTGAACTTCGGAAGACCCAGACCCGACTTGCCATCCCCGACGGCCATATCGGCGAGCTCAAGCTTGAGGGTCCCGTTCGCCTTCGACGCCCTTCCCTCAGGAAACTGAAGATGCACCTCACCGCTCAAGCTGCCCTCCATCGGAAGACCCAGTACCTGCGTGAGCGGCGTGACTTCACCAAGTGCTAGCCCTTTGAGCGTGGCGTCCACCACGCGTTCTTTGGAACCGAGTTCGATTGATCCGCTGAGTGTGCCACCCATAACGACCGCATCGAACTTGACAACTTTCTTTCCTATGAGCAGCGGCAAGAGCTGAAGGCGGGCGGTGACCTCGTCGGCCTTAATTTCGCTGAGCGGCTTTGAGGGGTCGCCCGTTGGCGAGGCAAGCTTAATCTTCTGCGCACGAATACCCGTGATCCAGAAGCCCTCAAGCTTCTCGACGCTGAGCCGCTGCCCATGTTTTTGCTTTGCGTTGAAGAGCTCGAGGTGATGCTGCTTCACCGCTTGAAACGGAAAGAAAACGGTCAACCCGATCACGAAGGTGGTCAAATAAACCAGCGGGTAGCCGGTCCACCGCAGAACACGTAGCGCTCTTGCTCGGTTCATGGCTTGTCCTTTTTCTCTGCTGTTTCGGCGCGGTCGTACGCCGATACACCGAATTCGACGTCGTACGAATCGGGTTCGCTGCCGCGTTTGGCAATAAGAAGGCGCGACACAGCGAGCGGGTACGGGCTCTTTGCGATGCGCTCGAGGAACATCGCGATCGGGCGCATCCCGGCCTTTCGCACGTGCATGACGTGATGCCGCTCGGAGAATCGCTTTCCGACTCTACCCTCCGGCCTGTCGGCGTGGTCGGCCACGTCGAGTTTCTCAGCGCGCGCCTCTTGGTCGAGGTAGCCACTCAGACTCGGCGCCTTGGTGCCGTAGCGTTGCGTGAGTTGCTGCTTACGCGCCTTGGCTTCAGCGACTTTGGGACGTGCTTCTTCGACGGTGGCCCTAGCCTCGAGGAGGCTTTCGATCTCGCCTCGCCTCTTGCCCAGCGTGATTTGCGACACGACGAGCCCGACAACGAGCAACAGCGCCGGCACTGCGACGACCAAGCCGCGCAGTGTGCGCCGTCCGCGATCAGAAATCGTGACGGCCATCACTTGCCTCCCGCGGTGCTACTACCCGCCGTTTGTGGAGCCTTCGACTTAACGTCCTCGGGGCAGCGTATCTCCCACTCAATGCTGTACTTCTGCCGATTGGTACCGGGCTGGGCGTTGCTGCCTCCCATCTTCACGTCGGCAAAGCACCGCTGTTTCGTGAGGGCCTCGCGCACCTTGTCAGCGTCAGCAGGCGTGTCCACGACGCCACGCATGGTGACCCGATTTTTCTGAATGTTGAGCTCTTCAACGTCGTGCTTGAGATCGCC
>CAMBEV010000337.1 GCA_945865595.1 Nannocystis exedens
TGACGCTTGACGAAACGACCGTGGCAGGCCTCACAGACAAGAAGCTCTTCATGCTTGTCGACGGCGTAAAGGGATCACTCCTCTTCACGCTCAAGATCGAGAAGGGCGAAACCGCCACGACGACCACGCCTGCAACGCCAGCAACAACGCCAGCAACAACGCCAGCAACAACGCCAGCCGCGAAATAAGGAGTGCTCATGCGCAGTTTTATTCTGGCACTCGCGGGGAGCGCGTTCGTCGCGACGACCTCACTTGCTGCCGACAAGAAGACGCCGATCAGCCTCGATGCGATTGCCGGAGTTGATCCCACCGGGATCGTCAAGCCACTTTCCGAAATACGCCTGCGTACTAAAAAGAAGGACTACCACAAATGCGTGACGCCCTGGCAGAACGCCGAGTACGTCGTGAGCAGCGTTTGGGCGGCGTATAAGGTCGCCTGCAAGGTGCACCTCGAAACGGTGTACACCGCGCTTTCGGCTGCGAACCCAGTGGTGGGCGGCGTCTTGCTCTCAACGTGCACGGCGCCGGAGCTCTACGAGGGCGCGGCAAAACTCGTTGGTAAACTAAGTGGACCAAAGGGGTTCGCGTTCGTCGAAGGCAAGGCCTTCTCGGGCACTACCCGTTGGTTTACGGACCGAGGCTGGTACTCGGCTGACCTCATGAAAGATGACGACGTTTACGTCACCGTCGGACGCGAGCGCACTGCGGCACAGCTTGCGGGTAAGGCCAAGATCGGCAAAGCGATCGTGAACGTGTGTGGGCTCGGCATCGAAGGAACCCAGCCGAAGGCCAACGGAGACTGGCAAATCAAGCCCAGCACCTGCGGCTGTCAGGAATTTACCTTCGACGACAAGTCGCCCGATCAAGTGATCGTCCCCATGAAGAAGATGAAGGGCAAGATCCTTCACGTTTTCGTCAACGGTCTCACGGGAGCGTTCAAGTACGGCGTGACCCTCTCGAAGACGCCCGCTGAGTCGCCCGCGGTCACGAATCCGATCGCAGCAGCGACGCCGGTCACGACCACGCCGCCCGTAACGGCAGCCCCCGCAACGAGCCCCTGAACTAAGGGCGAGTTGTCTAGCGGGCCCTACCCGACGGCCCTGCGTGGCGACGCGTAGGCCTTGACGATCTCGCGGTTCGGTCGTTCGACACGCTCGAGCGGACTCGTGAGCAGGTCTCGACCATCCGCGGAAAAATAAAGCGCCTCGCCGGTCTCGGGCTCGCCCGGATTGGCGCGGATTCCTCCGTCGCCAAGGAATCGAATGGCGCCCTGCATGCGCCGTCGCAACGCGAGGTGCCCGTGCAAGAAGTCGCCACTCTTGCGATCGCGCACGGCCACGCAGAAGCCGTCGCGGAAGTGGTATTCGGTATTCTTGGTCACGTAGATCCGATGTCGTCTTCGCTCGGGTCCAGCGTAGTCGTCTGTTTCGCGGTGCAAGGCCATCGCCCCTACGATCTCGCGCGGCCGAAAAGACGGCCAACTTTCTGTGGGGCGCCTCGGCTCAAGCACGCGTTATGCTGCGGGCACCATGAAGATTTTCATCGATAGCGCTGACATCAACGAAATCCGCGAAGCTGCCATGATGGGCGTCATCGACGGCTGCACCACCAATCCCTCGCTCTTGGCGAAGGCGGGCCGCAAGATCGAAACGGCCATTCCCGAGATCTGCAGTGTGGTTGACGGTCCGGTTTCCGCTGAAGTGGTGAGCGTCGAATACGAAGGCATCGTCGAAGAGGGGCGCCGGCTCGCGAAGATTCACAAGAACGTTGTGGTGAAGGTTCCGCTCATTGCCGAGGGTCTGAAAGCGGTGCGTACGTTCACGCAAGAGGGCATCAAGACGAACGTGACGTTGTGCTTCAGCGCAAGCCAAGCGCTGCTCGCGGCGAAAGCCGGCGCGACCTATATCTCGCCGTTCATCGGGCGCATCGATGACACCTCGCACGAGGGCATGGAGCTCATCGAAGACATCGTCCTCATCTACGACAACTATGGTTTCGAGACGCAGGTCCTCACCGCGAGCATTCGGAGCCCGTACCACGTGGTGCAAGCCGCACGCGCGGGTTCCCATTGCGGCACGATGCCGTTCTCGGTGATCAAGCAACTGCTCAAACACCCCCTGACCGACGTTGGCCTTGCGCAATTTTTGGCCGATCACAAAAAGGCGCTTGAGAAGGCGAAGTAGCCTCCCGTTAGCCTCCCGTTACCGAGGGTTTGCCCCCCATGCCTGTTTCAATTGTCGTTCAACACGGTCCCTTTCGCGGCATCACGCAACGCGAAATAGTGCGCCGCGCGGAAGCGATGTTGCGCGCACTCAAACGTGAAAGTGACGAGCTATCAATCGTCCTAACGACCGACGAACAAATACAGTTTCTCAATCGCGACTATCGCCATAAAGACCGCGCAACAGACGTACTTGCGTTTGCGATTCGGGAAGGCGAGTTCGCGTCGCTTGCCGGCGATTTGTTGGGCGACGTCATCATCAGCGTGCCCACAGCGGCACGCCAAGCCAAGGAAAAAGGCCACGATACGCTCGACGAAGTTGTGATGTTGCTCGCGCACGGTCTTCTTCATCTGCTCGGCTGGGATCACGACACCATCGCGAAGGACAAGAGAATGCGGGCTGAGACCGATAAGCTTGTTCGAGCGAGCGAAGGCGTGCGCCCTGCCACAGCCAGCCGTACCCCTCGAGCAAAGCGCGCAACGGTGCCTAAAAAATAGGCTTCATGTAGGACATGCCCCGTGCAGCGCCGTAAATCGCGGGACAAAACGAACGCCCTTCGACGAAACCCTACTTTTTTCGCTTGCGGGTGCAAAACGAAGTTGTTACCCATCTGTGCAGCCGCCCCACTCCGCGCCTCATGCGTGGTGAAGCGGTGCCCGGTCAAACGGGCGTTCTAGCGGTTCGACAGTGCATCTGATCTCGATCAGATTCGTACCAAGACAGCGCATAGAAAGCTCATATGTTCGGGTTCCAATTCGTAGATAGACAGTGAAATTCTGTCCGCCCCTTCGACAGGAGGAACTTCCACATGGCAGCTGCAAAAAGAATGACCAAGGCTCAAGTAATCAACGATCTTGCTGAGCAATCAGAGATCGACAAGAAGAGCGTCAACCGCGTCTTCGACAGCCTCACAGAGCTGATCAAGAAGCAACTCGGTTCACGCGGCCCCGGCGAGTTCGTGATCCCAGGCTTGCTCAAGCTGAAGACCGTCAAGCGCCCAGCTCAGCCTGCGCGCGAGATTCGCAATCCCGCCACCGGCGAGAAGATGATGGCGCCACCGAAGGCCGCCAGCAAGAAGGTCCGCGCAACGCCGCTTAAGGCGCTTAAAGACATGGTTCTTAAGGCGTAATCGTCGTTTCGTTGAGGGGGGAGTAAGACTGCCCCCCTCAAACTCCCCCAGCCGGGGCGAGTTGTGGAAGACGCTTCGGGTTTTGGCCTGGGGCGTTTTTTGCTTTTGTCGGCACCCTGGCGGGGCTCTGATTTCTTGTTTGCCCTTGCCCTTGCCCTTGCCCTTGCCCTTGCCCTTGCCCTTGCCCTTGCCCTTGCCCTTGCCCTTGCCCTTGCCCTTGCCCTTGGCGCGTTCCCGAGGCGTGGTACGGTGGGCCTCATGCTCGATCGGCGCCGTGCGGTTCAGTTCGTCCTGGGCTACTTGAAGTCGCACCCAGAAGAGATTCTGCTCGCCCTCGCCAATGCGCTGCGGCTCAAGTTCGGCGTTCCCCTCGATGGCCTCCGCTGGCTGAGCGGCGAATTGCCGTTGCCGCGCAAGGCGCCAAAGAACATTGCGATTGAAAGTGTTCCTCCGGCGTTACAATTGGGCGCGACGGTCGACGCGATGGGCACGCCGCTTCGCGCGAGCGCTGCGATTCGGATCGAGCGCGTCGATACGGCGAGCGACACCATCTTGCTCACCCTGATCGTGAGCAACGTGAAGCTCGAGTTGCTCGGCGAGAGCGACACACCGATCGCCATGCTGATCAAGTCGGGCGCCCTCGACCTGAGCAAGCCTGGAAACTTGCTCAACTTTCTTCCCAGTCGCCCACCGTTCATTGTCGAGGCCAACGGCGATCGCATCGTTGTTGACCTGCTGAAGGTTCCCGCGCTGTCGGGCAACACAAAGTTGCGTCGCATCTTGTCGA
>CAMBEV010000338.1 GCA_945865595.1 Nannocystis exedens
CCGACCATCATGATCGCGCCAACGCCGCCCTTGAGCGCGACGAGGTACGCGGTGCCCATGAGCGCGATGAGCACCATGCCCATCCAGTAGGCGCTGAAGTTACCGGCCGTGAGCCCGCTCAAAATGTTGAGCGACGGGCCACCTTCACGCGATGACGTCACGACTTCGCGCACGTGGCGCGATTCAGTCGAGGTGAAGACCTTGACGACCTCAGGAATGATCGCACCTGCAGCCGTGCCGCACGTGATGATCACGGACAGCTTCCACCAGAGGGTTCCGTCACCGAGGTTCGGGATGAGCACCATCGACACTGCAAAAGTGAGGATGACCGAAATGACCGACGTCAGGATGACGAGTGAGGTCAGCGGATGCTCGAAGTTCATCTTGTCGGCATTGCCGTATTTGGCTTTCGCCACGGCTTCGTTTGCGAAGTAGGAAACCGCCGAAGCGATCACCATGACGATGCGCATGACGAAGATCCACACGAGGAGCTGAACCTGGATGGTGGGGCTCTTCACCGCGAGGAGAATGAACGAGATGAGCGCAACGCCCGTGACGCCGTAGGTCTCGAACCCGTCAGCCGAAGGGCCGACCGAGTCACCTGCATTGTCGCCGGTACAGTCGGCGATGACGCCTGGGTTACGCGCATCGTCTTCCTTAATCTTGAAGACGATCTTCATGAGGTCGGCACCGATATCGGCGATCTTCGTGAAGATGCCGCCCGCGATGCGGAGGGCTGACGCGCCGAGCGATTCGCCGATTGCGAAGCCGATGAAGCAAGCGCCTGCGTAGTCACCAGGGACGAACAGCAAGATGCCGAGCATCAGCAGAAGCTCGACCGAGATCAGCATCATACCGATGCTCATGCCGGCCTTGAGCGGGATGGCGTAGGTCGGAAAGGGCTTGCCCTTGAGCGACGCAAACGCCGTGCGTGAGTTGGCGAATGTGTTCACGCGGATGCCGAACCACGCGACCAAGCAGCTGCCAGCAATGCCCACGAGGCTGAAGGCGAGGATGATCGCGACCTTGAACAGCGGCATTCCCTGCGCGACACCGAAGTAGTAGGCGATGATGGCGCCGATGAAGATCTCGAGGACGAGGATGAACTTCACCTGAGTGATGAGGTACGTCTTGCACGTCTCGTAGATCAGCTCGCTTATCTCGAGCATCGACTTGTGCACAGGCGCGTTCTTCAGCTGCATGTAGATGGAGAGCCCGAAGAGCAGGCCGAGCGCACAGACGACGAGCCCGCCGTAAAGCAACGTCGCGCCGCTCTGGCCGCCGAGGAAGCTTGCAACTGCGGGATCGTCAAGCCGTGGAACTACAAGGCTGGCTTCGCCGCCACCGTGAGGGGCACCTTCGCCGGCGAAGGCTGAGGTGCCAAAAAGCACCATCGAAAGGAGGGCAAGCACGCCGAGCAGCGCGGGGGCCGTTCGCGAGCCAGCCCGCATCGGGTTAGCAATATTCATGGGGACCTTGACCTCTTCTAGAGAGAGGGCGCGCCCGCAAACTTCTGCGAGCGGCCCGATATCTCGAGTGGTTGGCCGCCTGCTGGACGCAGACGCTTCAGCACGCCTCGTCTCCGCGAAAACACAACGTTTTCGTGAAGTGGTCGCGTGATACCAAGGTCTCTCGGTCCTGGCAACTGTGCTGCGCTATACTGAGGGGCGTGACTTCCCTGACCGCTCTCTACCGCGATCACGCTGCAACCCTCCTCGCCGCTTACGCCCGGGCACTCGAAACAGCAGAGCTCGATGCTGTGGTGCTGCACTCGGGCAGTCCCCAAAAGCGCACGGTCTTCGACGACCAATACTGGCCACTACGGCCCGTGCCGCACTTCCAGCATTGGGCTCCGATCGCGGAGGCGGACTGTTTCGTCATCGTCACGAAAGAGGGCGCGAAGCTCTGGCGCAAGAAGGTCACCAGCGTTTGGGAGAGGCCGCAGCCGCTCAGCTGTCCGCACGTCCTCGAAGTGCTCAGCGCTTGCATGTTCAAGGAACTTGACGAAGTTCGCGCGGCCCTACCCAAAGGACGGCTTGCACTGGTGAGCGAGAACGCGGCAGTCGCCGAGCGCCTCGGCCTCGACGCGAGCGCATGGAACCCTGAGCGGCTCATGAAGGAAATCGATCCGCTTCGGGCACGAAAGACGCCCTACGAGGCGCACTGCTTGCGCGTCGCGAACGAAATCGCCGCCCATGGCCATCGCACGCTCGAAGAAGCGTTTCGCGACGGCGACCACTCCGAGCTCGATCTTCACCTCGCCTTCTTGAAGGCCACCAGGCAAGACGCCACCGACACGCCGTACACAAACATCGTGGCGGTCGGCGAGAACGCGGCAATTCTGCACCACATCAGTTACGAACGAAACCCACGCGGCGCGCAGTCGCTGCTCGTGGATGCAGGTGCAACCTACATGGGTTACTGCTCGGACATCACCCGCACCTGGGCAAAGGGCACCAACGAGGTCGCCAATAAATTCACGTTCCTTCTCGAGCGCGTCGAGAAGATGCAACAGGACCTGTGCCATTCGGTGCAATTGGGACAAGCCTACGAGGTGCTGCACAACGCCGCACACCTCGAGGTCGCAAACATCTTGCGCGACGCTGGGGTCATCAACGTGCCCGCGCAAGAAGCCGTCGATCGCGGCGTCACGCGCACATTCTTTCCGCACGGGCTTGGCCATTCACTCGGCTTGCAATGTCACGATATCGGCTGCGCCGAGATGCCCACCGAGACCAAGAGCTCGGCCCTACGCGGTAACTTTCCGATTCGCGTAGGGCAGTCGTTTACGATCGAGCCCGGCATCTACTTCATCGACACGCTGCTCGACCAAGCGCGCGCCGACGAACGCTCAAGCGCGATCGTATGGCGTGAAGTGGAGCAACTGGCAGTGCTCGGCGGCATTCGCATCGAGGACGACCTGCTTGTGACCGGAGGGCCAAGCGTCGTCGAGAATTTCACACGCGACTACTTGCCGCTCGGCGGCGCGAACGTGAGTTAAATTCTCCCCCGGCAGGCAACTGCCTCTATGATTTCGGCCATGTGGAAACACGGATGGCGCGATTCAACGTGGAGCGCGCTTGATCAGAAGTGGGACCTCGTCGTTATCGGCGGCGGCATCACGGGCGCAGGCATCTTTGCGGAGGCACTGCGCTTGGGACTCGAGACCTTGCTCATCGACGCGCGGGACTTTGCGTCAGGCACGTCGAGTCGCTCGACTAAATTGGTACATGGCGGATTACGTTATCTGCGACAAGCCCAAGTGGGCGTCACACGTGAATCGGTCCGAGAACGCGAGCGGCTGATGAAAGAGGCCGCCGGGTTAGTCAAGCCACTTGGCTTTTACCTGACGACCTTCGAGCGCGACCAGATGCCAGGCTGGATGTTGGGAGCGGGCCTTGCGGTCTACGACTTGATCGCCGGTAAGTGGGCACACAAAAAGTACTCGGCCGAAGACCTGCAGCGCGAAGTGCCGGCCCTTGCCGGTGCGAACCTGCGTGGGGGGTATCACTACTTCGACGCGCAGACAGACGATGCGCGCCTTGTACTTCGCGTGATTCGCGAAGGCGTGCGCCGCGGGGGCACAGCAATCAACTATGTCAAAGCGCTTGACCTTCTTCGCAACCAGGCTGGTTACGTTAACGGCGTCGTCCTCAAGGACGAGAATCCCGATGCGGGCGGGCGCACTCTCGAAATCGATGCGCGCGCCGTAGTCAACGCCACCGGTACCTGGTCTGACGTGCTGCGCGCAAAGGTCGGCGGCACGAAGCGCCTGCGCCCCATTCGAGGGAGCCACCTGACGTTTGAGGCTGCGCGCATTCCGATTCCAGAGGCGATCAGCCTGATGCATCCGCGCGACAGTCGCGCCGTGTTTGCGATTCCATGGGAAGGAGCGACGATCATCGGAACGACCGACGTCGATCACAATGACGCGCTCGACAACGAACCGAGTACGTCGGCCGCTGAGGCGACGTACATCCTCGAGGCTGCGAAGCACGCATTTCCGTCACTCGAGCTGACCGAGAAAGACATCATCGCGAGCTGGTCGGGCGTCCGCTCTGTTATCGACACCGGCGCAGAAAACCCGTCGAAAGAGTCGCGCGACCACGCGCTGTGGAACGAGAACGGTCTCCTCACC
>CAMBEV010000339.1 GCA_945865595.1 Nannocystis exedens
GTGACACCCCTCAGACAGAGATCGACCAGCGTGTCGATTTGCGCGCGCGGAACGGGTGCTCCCTCTGCGGTGCCTTGCAGTTCGATCACAGCACCCGCTGCTGTTGCAACGACGTTGAAGTCGACCTCCGCCTTTGAATCTTCGACGTAACAGAGGTCGAGCAACTGCTCGCTGCTCTCCATGATGCCCGCACTGACGGCCGCAACTGGAGCGCGCAACACTGGGACAGAAAGTAACTTCTTCTGTGTAATTTTATGAATCGCGAGTGCGAGCGCGACAAACCCGCCTGTGATGGAAGCTGTGCGCGTGCCGCCGTCGGCTTCGAGCACGTCGCAGTCGATTGTGATGGTGCGAGCGCCAAGTTTGTCGAGTTCAACTGCTGCTCGAAGGGCGCGCCCCACGAGACGCTGAATCTCCTGTGTTCGACCGCTCGGCGCACGGCCCCTTCCGTCACGGTCTTGCCGCTTGGGGTTCGCACGCGGGTGCATCAGGTACTCGGCGGTAACCCACCCGCGACCCGCGGCGGGTTCCATGAACTTCGGTACCGACTCGTCAACGGATGCGGTGCAGAGCACCACGGTGCCGCCCGCCCGGTAAAGGACAGACCCTTCGGCCAACCGATGAAAGCCGACGGTCATCTCAACGGGGCGTAACGAATCAAACGTGCGTCCATCCACTCGACTCATGCCGACGGGCCTACTCGATCTGATCCGACACGTCATCCTGAGCGAAGCGAAGCAACCCGCCACTCCCGCTGGCGATCGGAAGCTCGATCTCGAACCGCGTGCCGCCTGCTTCTGGGAGCTTGCACCGGATCGCCCCGCCGTGTGCTTCGACAATGTGCTTGACTATTGCGAGTCCAAGTCCGGTCCCTTCACCCTTGGTCGAAAAAAATGGCTCGAACACGTGTTCGAGAATTTCGGGAGGAATGCCTGATCCCGAATCCTGAACAGAAAGGATGACGCCCATTCCCACGCCGTGCAGTCCAACTTCGATCGTCCCTCCACCTGGCATCGCCTCGCGCGCGTTGCGCATCAAGTTGAGTAACGCTTGTCGTATTTGACCTGGGTCATAGAGAACGGGCGGCAGAGCCTCGTCGAATTTGAGGTGAACCTCGCAGCTCGTCCGGGCGAGCTCAGGTGCCTCGAAGCGCGCGATATCCCTGACAGTTTGCCTGAGATCATCGCGTTCCATGCGGGGGGAAGGAAGGCGTGCGACGCGCAGATACTCTTCGGATAACCGCACGAGCCGGTCGACCTCGTGCCTCACGGCCGTGATGAGCGAGCGAACCTCGTCGGGTTGCCCTTCGAGCTCCTCCTCGAGCAGTTCGAGGTTGAGACCCATCGATGACAGCGGGTTACGAATCTCGTGCGTGACGTGTGCGGCCATCTTTCCAATTGCCGCGAATCGCTCGTTGCTCAGCGACAGGTCGCGCGCCTTGGCGACCGCTGAAACCATCGTCTCGAAGGCTTGAGATAGCTCGCCGATTTCCGTCGCCGCAAGGACCGGGCTTTGCGCACTGAGATCTCCTCGCGCTACCGCTTGGGCGCGCCGTGTCACGTGGCCGAGCGGCAACAGCAGTCGGCGTGCACTCAACGATGTGGCCACACCGACGCTGAGGGTGAGCGCAACGAGCAGTACAAGTGCGACGACCAGCCGTTGCCCTCGGAGCTCAGTCGCAATGCCCGCCTCGTTCATGGTCAACTGCAATTTCGACGATACGTTTTCGAGGGCCGTATCCGCATCGTGCTCGAGGGCGGAAAGCGGAATGAGCACCGAGTTCACGCGGGCGCCGTCGCCGTCGGCCATCGCAGCGAATAGCCGATCGAGCATGCCCCTGTCGGCGACCACAGAGTCGTCAATTTTCTTGACCTCGCCCTGGAGCACCCTCGCCCAAGGCGCTTCGCCCCGTGCGACCGCTGCCGCGAGCGCCTGCTTCACCTCCGCGAACCGTACCCGCCGCGCAGCCGTGATGGCGTCGAGAATGACCCGCAGGGAAACCGGGTTACGCTCGTCAGGGACTCCTTGCACGAGCGCCTTGAGCGTCGTTTGGGTTGCCTGTAGCTGTGCGAGCTTGAGAGCGACGGGTACGTACCCGTACGCGAGCTCTTTCGTATCTTCTGCGGTTCGCCGCTCGGCGTAGAACGCGAAACCCACCGTGACGCAGAAGGCGATTATTGTAACAGCAAAAGATACAAATATGCGCTGCGCGATTGAAAACGTAGCGCGTGCTGTTCCATTGCTCGCGTCCAATGTTTTAAACCTAAGCGCCGAGACCTTTGGCGACCCACGTCGCGATGTCCTCAACTGGTTCCACTGCGGTCGCGCGAAACGAAAGTAGGCTCGAAGCACACGCGGTCACGATTTTTCCGCCGCCACCTTCTTCATGCTCCGCCACACGCGTTTTCGCGATCCGCTTTGCGACATCGGGCATCGTCGACGGCAAGAGCCCTCCCGCACCCGAGCACGCTGCTTTCTCGCGGCGGTAGTCGAATTCATCGGGTGGTCGCCCGAGCAAGCGACTCAAGACCAGGCGCGGCGCCTCGTAGATGCCGAGCCCGCGCCCGAGCTGGCAGGGGTCATGATACCGCACGCGCTCGTCAGGTAAGTTGTCTAATGGCTTGAGGCGTCCAACGTGGCTAGCCGCAAGTTCGACGAAGACCTCAACTTCTGCAGGGAGCTTGATGCCGAACTTTGGGTAATGCACCTTCAGCGCAACGGCGCAGCCTGGGTCCAGCACAATGAGACGCTTCCTGCCGTGCAACTCGGCCGCGAGCTTTTCGGCCTGGGCCTTGAACGCCTCTTGCGCCCCTGCCATCAACAGCGGAAGGCCGCAGCAATTTTCGGCAAGTGAAACTGGCTCGCCGACGAGTTGCGACGTGGCGAATATCGCATCCTTCGCCTCCCGCGGTGTCGCGCGCGCATACGAGCAACCCGTGAGAAGGTTCGTAGCTGCGTCGCGCCTTACGGAGCCATGAACGCCAAGCTCGGCGACGGCCTGGCGTGTCCGCTCTGCGTGCTTGTCAAAATTCTTGACGACTCGAGCTGCACCAATGGGATTCTGCCCCTTCGCCATAATCGCGGCGCGTGCTTCGTAGAGCGTCGTCGCGACATCATTCTGATGGTCGCATGCGTGTGTGCAAGCCTTACAGCCTGTGCACGCCCACGCAGGGTCAGTGTGTGACGCATCGAGAGGAACGTCGCCATGCCCGGTAAAGTACGCGAGCGACATCTTGCCCCACGGCGTGAGGGTCTCCCTCGTTTCAGCGTTCGAAACGGGACACGCACTGCGGCAGAGCTTCGGGCAAAAGGTGCACTTTTCGAGCGCGTTTCGCTGCGACTCAAGGGTCGGCAGCACGTGCATGGGGCGCTGATCAGGCCGTCTCATGCGCCTACCGAAATGTGCAGACGAGTTCGTGATCGCAAATCGTATAAACGTCACCTTCAGCGATCGGTTTGCGCGCAACGCGTTGGCCTTTGAATTCCACGCCGTTGGTCGATCCCATGTCGACCATGAAGTACGTTCCGTTCTGAAGCTCAATCAGCGCGTGCTGGCGGGAAACGTTGGGGTCCTTGAGCGTAAAGTCGCTCGTCTGTCGTCCACGCCCCAAGACGAACCGCTCCTTCGTCACCGGGAACTTCTCGCCATTGTAGAGGATGCTGAGGATCGCTGGCCTGGTTGGAGCCGCCCCCGGAACACCCTTGAGTGTTCGACTGGGGGCCCCCGGCATTGGCGGCGGCATGCTCGCTCGGGGCGGCGGAGGCGCGTGGGATGCGCCGCGCGGGGGTGGCGGTGGAATGCGCGGCGCCGCTGTGTTTTTCGTCGCGTGCCCGCCTTGTGCTGCGACTGCTTTGCGCTCCGGATTTTGACTTAGCGGCGCCTGCGACGGCGCACGGCGCGCGCCATAGTTCTTCGAGCGTGCGTACTGCCGCATCGACTCGTTCAACAGGTAGTCAACGCTGCATTCGAGATCCTTCGCCATCTTTTCGAAGGTTTCCCAGAGAAGATCTCGGCACTGAAAGGTCCGCGGGCTTTTGCTATTCGGGTCGGCAGGCATGCTCTCGCTCAATGACACAGCTGGGGGTTACTGGAGACAGGATTACTTGAGGGAAGGGATTACGCAGTACTTGA
>CAMBEV010000340.1 GCA_945865595.1 Nannocystis exedens
TAAATCACTATGTTTCATGCTCCCTCTCCCTTTGGGAGAGGATCGAGGTGAGGGAATTAATCTTGCTCAACAGGGGATGCAAAGACACCCCTCCGATCAAGCGCAAACTGCCACTCGTACGTGAGTTGCACGAACGCAATTGCTGAGAAGCGGCGTTTCGAGGATGACCCTCACCTCGATCCTCTCCCATGGGGAGAGGGCGCCTGCCCGCCACGTTTTCAGCCATCGCAAAGACAATGAGCACAATGGTCAGAAATAGACGAAGGGCACCGCCACGCCGCGACGCCCTGGCCTTACTGTAAATTAACTTTACTTACTGCCGTCAACGCCGGCATCGGTCGTCCCACCTGCATCGGTCCCCGCGTCCTCGGCGCACGGATCAGGCGCTATGGGCGGAGGAGGCGCGACACGCTTTGGCGCGCCAATCTCGGTTGCGTCAAACGCAAGCCCAATCGAGATCGCGTCGCAGTCCTTGCCCGGCGCGTTGGTGCCATCCGAGAGCATGTCGGCAGCTTGGCGAATTTGATCCGCGATCGAGTCGAAGGTCGAACCCTTGCAGAGGCTGGTCGAGAACTTACCTCCGAGGTCGCGCAAACCGTCAATCAACGTACTCACATTGATGATGCCCGCGATGCGGCCATTCGTCGCTGACGTGCCGTTGATGTCCATGGTGATGATCGCCTGTTCGATGTCGAGGCCGAGGTCGATGCCACCGAAGGAGAGGCTGAGCGACACTTTGGTTGGCGAGCCGCTCACGAAGGTGCCGTTGCTGCCGTACGCTTCGGCCAGGACGATCTTCGAGCTCTCAACGTTGGTTGGGTCAGAGAGCAACGAAGAGACCACAGGCCAATCGTCAGCAGTGGTCCAGGTGGGCTTGCTCGTCTCAGAGAAGACGCCGCCGGCGTAGAGCTTTGCCGAGATGCCGGTCCCGGTGAACTTTGCGTCGCTTGGTGTCCAGCCTTTGGTCACGACCATGATCGTGAATTTGCCGTCTTCGAGTGCGGTGTTCACTTCGGTCTGGGCCGATGAACGGAGATTCGAAACAATCGGCATGACATTTCGGCCGAAGGAGTTGTCGACGCCGTTATCGCCGTCTTCTTGGTTGGTCTTGGGAGCTCCGGCCGCGGGCTTGCACACGTCGGCTGAGTCCTTCGTGGTCTTCTTGCCGTCGAGGTCGTAGCCGTACTTCTTCCACGTCGCGTTGTCGCCAAGGAAGAGCTTGCGAAGTGCGTAGTTGTGCACGTCTGTTCCGGTGACGGCTGGGCCGCTCGGACGATCGGGCCAACGTGCGGCGGTCGTGCTTGTGCCGCCATCCGCTGTGCCCGCACTCGTGCTGCAGGCCTGGAGCAGTCCAAGTGTAACTGCAGAAGTTGCGAATAACGCGGCGAGGCCAACGCGTGTGTGCAGATGCGTCATCAGTCGAGTCTCCTTAGGTTGCGCCGAAAGTTTATCCAGGAATTCCTCGGCTTGCAATGATACCGAAGGCACATGGCGGCCGAGTTCGTTCATCTGCACGTGCACTCCCAGTACTCGATGCTCGACAGCGCGCTCAAGGTGAAGGACCTCGTCAAGCGCGTCGCGAAGATGGACATGAAGGCCGTGGCGCTTACCGATCACGCCAATATGTTCGGCGCGATTACATTTTACAAAACCGCAAAGGAAGCGGGCGTTCAGCCGATCCTCGGGTGTGAAATCGAAGTCGCCGCGAGCGGACACGGGCACCATCTTCCCTTGCTCGCGACCAGCGTGAAGGGCTACCACAACCTTGCGTGGCTCGTGTCGCAAGGGCACGTGCGTCCTGATCCTGCAGGGGGTGGAAGTCCGTGCATCAGCCTCGACACTCTCTCCGGTCGAACCGAGGGCCTCGTAGCTTTGACGGGCTGCATGGGAGGCGTCGTCGCGCAGCGCATCCTCGAGTCCGGTGAAGAGGCCGGGCAGCGCATGGTCGAAGCCTTGCTCGCGTACTTTCCGAAAGACAACCTCTACATCGAGCTGCAAGACCACGGGCTTCCCGAGCAACCCATTCTGAACGGCCTCTTGGTGGATCTGGCAAGGCGGATGGATCTCAAGCTCGTCGCCACCAACGATGTTCACTTTGGTGCGCGGGAGGACGCCGAGGCACAGCTGTACCTGTCGTGCATCAAGAGCGGCCGTTCGTACGAAGAGGCGAAGGCTCGCCATCACGGCTCGGAGGAGATGTACCTCAAGGGCGCGGAGCAGATGGTCAACTTGTTTGCCGATCATCCTAGCGCCATCAAGAGCACGCTCGAGATCGCTGAGCGCACGAAGGTGAAGCTGAACCTGGGCGTGCCCATGCTGCCGACCTTTCCGGTTCCTGCCGGCTTTGACGCGAACAGCTACTTCCGCCACCTGTCGGCGGTTGGGCTCGAATCGCGCTTCGCCGACTTCGCTGTGACAGGTAAGTTAGTTGACCAAGCAAAGTACAGCGAAAGGTTGCAGATCGAGCTCGATGTCATTTGTAAAATGAACTTTGCCGGTTACTTTTTGGTCGTCTGGGACTTCATCCGCTACGCAAAGGAGAGCGGCATACCGGTCGGCCCAGGACGCGGCTCTGGTGCGGGTTCGATCGTCGCCTACGCGCTTCGCATCACCGATCTTGATCCGAGTCCGTACAACTTGCTCTTCGAGCGCTTTCTCAATCCTGAGCGCGTATCGATGCCGGACTTCGATATCGACTTCTGTGTAGAGCGCCGCGACGAAGTCATTCAGTACGTACAGCGAACGTACGGCGCGGATTCCGTCGGTCAGATCGCAACATTCGCAGAGCTCAAGCCGAAGAGCACCGTCAAGGACGTTGCCCGTTGCTTGGGCATCACGCCAACCGATGCGCAACTGATCGCCAATCTCATTCCGCGTAAGACACCCGCGGAGTCGTACAGCATCGCGGAGAGCCTCGAGATCGAGCCGCGCCTCAAGGCGAGGTACGATACCGAACCCAAGATCAAAGAGCTCCTCGATCAGGCGCAGAAGCTCGAGGGGCTGACACGCCACGCCGGCAAACACGCCGCGGGAATTGTGATCAGCGAAGGTCCACTTTGGGATCACGTGCCGGTTTTCCGCGATGACAAGAGCGGCGCGTACGTCACGCAGTACTACAAGGAAGACGTTGAGCAGGCGGGTCTGGTCAAATTCGACTTTCTCGGGCTCAAGACGCTCACCGTCATTGATATCGCCCAACGCATCATCAACGCGCGGCCTGACTTTCGCAGAGAAGGCAAGACGCTTGACATTGCTAAGCTCTCGCTCGATGACAAGGCGACCTTTGCGCTTCTGGGCTCAGGTGAAACCAAAGGCGTGTTCCAGCTCGAGTCGAGCGGCATGCAGCAGCTTTTCAAGGACCTGCGAGCCGACTGCTTCGAGGACATTGTCGCCGCGGTTGCGCTCTATCGACCAGGTCCGCTCGGCACCGGAATGGTCGCCGACTTCGTCAATCGCAAGCACGGCAAGGCGCCCATCGGCTCGATGCATCCGCGGGTCGACGAGCTTCTCGCGCCCACCTATGGCGTCATTGTCTATCAAGAGCAGGTCATGCAGATTGCGCAAGGGCTTGCGGGCTACACGCTCGGCGGCGCTGATCTCTTACGACGCGCGATGGGCAAGAAGAAGCCCGAGGAGATGGCGAAACAGAAGAGCATCTTCATCGATGGATCCGTCGCGCAGGGCGTCGACATCGCAGACGCAGAACGCATCTTCGGGCTGCTCGAATATTTTGCGGGCTACGGCTTCAACAAGAGCCATTCAGCGGCGTATGCGCTCATCACGTATCAGACGGCGTACCTAAAGGCGCATTACCCGGTCGAACTCTTGTGCGCGATCTTGACGAGTGACAAGGACCGCATCGAGAAGATCGTGCGCACGATCGCCGATGCGCGATCGATGGGCATCACCATCCTGCCTCCCGACGCGAACGAGAGCGACACGGATTTTAGGGTGATTTACACCCACCCAAACGGCGATCGCAAAGTTGGACGCAGCGAGCGTGTGAAGGACGCGAGCGGCCCACAAATTCGCTTCGGTCTTGGGGCTGTGCGCGGGCTCGGTGGCGCGGCGCTCGACACGCTGCTTGAGACCCGTCAATCAGGTGGACCATTCGCGGACATGTTCGACT